>JBDLWG010000268.1:0-21781 GCA_039804385.1 Bacteroidota bacterium | reverse complement strand
TTGTTTGCGTCAGGAAGGCGATTATTGATAATCGTATCACAAGTAATTGAAATATAGACATTTGCAGAATCGCAACCATGTATGTTACAAATCGCGTAACGCAACGTATCATTCCCACAATAGCCCGCATTCGGCGTATAACTAATTTGATTATTATTCACGACTGTAACGCCATGACGCGCTGTTTCAATCATGCCTACAGGCGCAACTAAATTGCCATTCGGAATATCATTTTGTAAAACATTGATAATCAAATTATTATTTCTTGAAATCGTAACAATATCATCCACTGCATCAGGGCGAAGGTTATTAACCACTGTATCACAGGTTACCCGTACAGATACGAATGCTGAATCGCAACCGTTTACATTACAAATCGTGTAAAGCAACGTATCATTTCCACAAAAACCATTATTCGCAGTATAACTAATTTGATTATTGATTACGGAGGCAACTCCATGACGCGCCCCCTGCCCAATGATGACAGGTGCCACTAAATTACCATAAGTTGAGTCATTTTGAAGTACATCTATTCCTAAATTAGAGCTTCTCGAAACGGTCGCATTATCATCAATCGCCATCGGGCGACGATTATTTACAATCGAATCACAGATAATTGCAATACAAACTCTTGCGGTATCACAACCATTGTCATTGCAAATTTTATAGATCAACGTATCCATCCCACAATAATCCAAAGCGGGCGTGTAAACAATTTGATTACTATCCGTTACAATAGCATTACCATGTCGTGCTTGTCCATCGCGTATTAAATTGAACGCATTCAATCGAATATAGATAGAATCATTCCATAATACATTGAATGTCAATGTATTATTTTTACGCACCGTTACCGTATCATTCATGGCACGCGGTTTGCGAGAATCCGTTATCGTATCACAAGTTATAATAATCCGAAGCATTGCCGTATCACAACCCACTGCGTTACAAACCCGATAACGCAAGGTATCATTGCCACAATAATCAGTGGTAGCCGCATAAGCAATAAAATTGTTATTATTGACAAATGCTTGCCCATGTACTTGATTATCAATGATTTCTAAACGAACCAATTCTCCAAATAAAGTATCATTGCGCAAAATATCAATATTCCAAGGCGTATTGCGTCTGCCAAAAACAATGTCATTGACAGCAATCGGCAATCGCGCTTGCGCTATTACCGTATCACAAGTTATGGTCAAAAAAACGAATGCCGTATCACATCCATTGGCATTACAAATACCATATTTTAAAGTATCGGCACCGCAAAAACCTACGATTGGTGTATAACTAATTTGATTATTATTGATAATCGCATTGCCATGACGCGCTGTGTCTGCAATGGAAACCGCGCCTACCAAATTGCCATAGAGCGAATCATTGACTAAAACGTTGATTATCAACGAACTATCGCGGCGTAATTGGGCAATATCATTCACTGCTAATGGCTTCCGCGTTTCTCCGATGGAATCACAAGTGACCGTTATGAAAACGGTCGCCGTATCACAGCCATTCGCATTACAAATGCGATACGTCAGCGTATCCGAACCACAAAAATTGCGCGAAGGCGTGAAACGAATCACATTATTGCTCGCCGTTGCATTTCCATGACTCGTTACATTAATAATGCTTAATGGTTCTGATAAGGTTCCATACAAGGAATCATTCAATATAGCATTGATAATCAAGGAGTTATTCTGACGCGTTTGAGCAATATCATCATTGGCTATCGGTTTTCGATTGACCGTCGAATCACAAACGACATTAATCGTCACTTTTGCCGTATCGCAACCTTCGTCATTACAAATCTGATATTCAAAAACCTCCGTTCCGCAAAAACCTGCTCTTGGAAGGTAGGTGACATTGGCAGAGGTCGGTGTAAGCGAAATAGTGATCGTTCCAGTCGTTGAAAGCGTAATCACACCAGGAGGACGCGCCAGCGTACCATTCAACATATCATTACTCAATAAGTTGAACGTAATCGGCGTATTGCGCTGTGTTACGACAGAATCATCTACCGCTATCGGCAAAAGCCCTGGACAACCTACACCCATGCGCAACGTATCTGAACAATTTAATATATTATTTTGGAAAACAATCGTATGTTGTCCCGCCGCAAAACGAAGGCTGACTCCATTCGAGATTTGCGAAGTATTGACCCGCAGGATGCCCGATGTGCCATTACTCAATTTTGTAATGTTTATATCGCCATAATCGCCCGCATTGCCCGGATAACCGCCGACAATCGCTAAAGATGCGGTATCCAACGTCCAAAGACTGCGCGGATCCCATTGATTCATCGAATCGACTAAGGCAAAAATGGAACGGATAGAATCCATTTGATAATTCCGCCCATTGAACATCCAGCCATCTAAGCGATAAGGCGGCTGTTGAAACGAACCGGGAATCGTAAAATAGGTATAACTATATATGGTGTCAAAACTACAACCCTCCAAAAGTCCATTATAAGGCGAACCATTGTGCGTAATCGTGTAATTCCGCCTAAATTCATCCAAAATATTGCTGCCAGGAATGCAAAAACGCGCACGCCCTTGACAATCAGGCAGTTGCACGCGCACAAGCGTATCAGGCGCAATATCGCAACCAAGCGTTCCGCCCGCAACCTGCGCAATTAACACAGAAATACGACAATCCGTCCCATTTCGATTGCAATGCTGAATGCACAAGGTATCTTGACTGCCTGCGGTGGTACTAATGGCAGTCAACCGAATGCAATCGGCACTTTGCGCCGTCAAACGCACCTGTCGGGAACTCGTCTGACAGGCATTGAGGGACGTAATCGTGCGCCCCATCCCAATCAAACTGCTTAAACAAGTATCTTTGGGCTGCAACACCGCGACCGAAATACGTACCGTATCGGCTAACGGCGGCAAATTAAAATGCGTCGGCGCAGCTTGAAGAGCGAAAATGCAGGTCAAAAAAACGGTTATTGTGACCGCTATTTTTGGGAAGAACGGGTAGTTGTTCGTCATAGTCTAAAAAGTTTGTCACGGTTTGTGGATTCCAACGGTTAAGCAACTTTTAGGTCGTTTTGCCGTCTATGAAATCAGGAAAACAAGTATGTTTGCCTCCAATTGGAGCGCGAGTCCTTTATTTTAATTTTTATAATATTTTGATAATCAAATTATTATAAAAGTCTTTGATAGAAATGGCAATCCATTGAGGGGAATGTTTACCAAATTATAAGTTGAGTAGGGAGTATCATATTTTGAGTGTAGCAGACGGTTTTAGATACGCAAATAGTCTGTTTCAAAAAACTATTGCAAATATATACTGCTTTTTTGTGAAAATAAACCGTCGGGAACTCTTTTGTGTTAAAATACCTTAAAATTTGTAAGGTTGATATGATATTAAAAGTTTAGATTTGCGGACTTGTTAAATTTTCGTTAAAGTAGGAAATTATTAAAAACAACCTGTTTTTTAAATCGTTTTATTCACACCACAGTTAAAAAAACAATTTTTTATGAAAAACATTGTGCAGTTAATCCTTGCAGGTGCAGTTGGGGGCGCGATAACGCTCGGAGGGGTGCGCTTGATGACCACAACAAACCATCCATCCGCGCAAAATACGAGTTCTTTGGCAAAATTTACCAGTTTTGGTAGCATGCCCGCGATTGATTTGAGTAGTGCGGCTTCCAATGCCTCCCCAACCGTCGTTTATATTGAGGCAGCAGAATCCAAAGCGTCAGCGCAAAAACGGATGGAGCAATCGTATGAAAATGACCCTTGGGCGCAATTTTTTGGATTTAGATTCCAACAGCCCCAGAAAAAAGGAACGGGTTCAGGCGTGATTGTTTCCGAAGATGGTTACATTGTAACAAATAATCATGTGATTGATTTTGCAGACGAAGTAAAAGTCACGTTGACGGATGAACGGTCTTTTATGGCGAAAGTGGTGGGAACCGACCCGCGTACCGATTTAGCGGTATTGAAAATTTCGGGTTCTAATTTTCCTTTTGTAAAAAAAGGCGATTCGGATGGGTTAAAAGTGGGTGAATGGGTTTTGGCGATTGGCAATCCTTATCAATTGCGCACTACGGTTACGGCAGGTATCGTGAGCGCGAAAGGTAAAAAATTGGGTGTCAATGAGCAACGCGGTGCGGTTGAAGATTTTATTCAAACCGATGCCGTTGTAAATCCTGGTAATTCTGGGGGCGCGTTAGTAGATGCGAATGGTCGATTGGTTGGGATTAATACCGCAATTCAAACGCATACAGGGAGTTACGAAGGATATTCTTTTGCGATTCCTGTCAATATGATGACAAAAGTGGTTGATGATATTATAAAATTTGGTAAAGTCAAACGCAGTGAAGTGGCAGCACCAAGTCAGACAAATGGCAATAATAACAATGGTTTAGCGGCAGGTCGCCCGATGCTTGGTATCGAAATGGTTCAAGACCAATACTTTGCAGAAGTGGTGAAAGAACGCGAGTTGAATGCAACTCAAGGCGTGATTGTAGAAAAAGTAGCAAATGGCGGTTCTGCTCAATACGCAGGCATTTTGCCCAATGATGTGATTGTAGAAGTGAATGGAAAATCGATTTTGAGTACCAAAGATTTGCGCGAACAAGTTGCCAAATCCAAATTAGGCGATGTTTTGACAATGACCGTGAATCGGGATGGCAAAATTCAGAAAGTACCCGTTACCTTGCGCACAGCAGGTTAAAAAAGTAAAAAATGACAGAATTATGACATAAAAAAGTTAGAAAAAGGGAACTAAAAGCGGTTCAACGCTGTTAGTGGAGATATAAAGAGACTTGTTTAAAGTTGGTTTTTCGTTTTGTTTTGATGCGTCCGGATGTTCTTATCTGGACGCTTTTTTTTAACACATAGTTCACATAGATTTACATAGGTCACATAGGTTTCTGTACCTATGTGACCTATGTAAATCTATGTGAACTATGTGTTAAAATTTTGCACCAACGACGATAGCAATTTCTCCTTTTGCGATGCCATCCGTTTTGTAATAGTTCGATAAGGCTTCTAATGTATCTGTTTTCACTTCTTCATGGAGTTTGCTGATTTCCCGACAGACGGCTGCGGGACGTTCCGCGCCACAATACGTTATCAATTCTTCCAAACATTTCAACAAACGATGCGGTGATTCATACAAAACAAAGGTATTTTCAAGGGTTGCCAAATATTTCAATCGCGTCATTCGCCCTTTTTTATGAGGCAGAAAACCCTCATAATGAAAGGTATCACAAGGCAAACCCGATGCCACCAAAGCAGGCACAAAAGCGGTTGCGCCAGGAAGACACTCCACTCGAATATGCGCCCGATGACACGCTCGCACCAATAAAAATCCAGGGTCTGAAATGGCAGGCGTTCCCGCATCACTAATCAGCGCGATGCTTAAACCACCTTGCATTTGCTCCACTAAATTGGTTACGATTGCATGTTCATTATGGGCATGATAAGCCCGCAAGGGCGTTTTTATTTCAAAATGATCCAACAATTTTCGACTCGTGCGCGTATCCTCTGCCAAAATCATAGCGACTTCTTTAAGGATGCGAATGGCGCGAAAAGTCATATCTTCGAGATTGCCAATCGGTGTTGGAACAATGTATAACATATTGAAAATCAAACAATTAAATAGCATAGTGCATAACACACTAAACAATTAGAGGAATTTATCGCCCCAAAAAAAGGGGTAGAGAGAACTAAATTGGATTTTTGATTTTTTTTGCAAAAAAAATCAAAAATCCAATTTAGTTCTCTCTGGAAGGTTTTTCACTATTTTTAAAGTGCTTTTAACGTATAAGTGTAATTCTCCATAATTGGATTAATCAACAATTTTTTACACGCTGTTTCAACTTTATCTTTCGCAGACACTTCGCTATCTGCTTGAATCACTAAGCGAATGTGTTTGCCAATGCGGACTTCTTCCACGCCTTGCAAATGAATATATTTTAAATTATTAGCCACTGTTTTGCCTTGTGGGTCAAGGAGTTCCTTGTGTGGCATCACGTCTATTTCTGCAACGAATTTCATTTTAATTAAAAATTTTTATTTGTAATGATACAATTAGCGCACAAATGTAGTACAAGATTTGTGAATCTGTGATAGAAATTTTACTTTTTTACAATTCGCAGCCAAATTATAACCCAAAAATTGTTTTTATTTCATACATTATTTTTTGCATACAAGTTGCATCAGTGGCATTATGGATACCTTCCCGATAGCAAATATCCATTAATTGGCTTTTATAACGGATCGAATATCCTTTTTGATGGTATTTTTTATAATTCATCTTAGGCTGATGGTTTTCAAAATAATGAATATTTTTTTGGATTTGCTTGATTTTCGATTCACTCAATGAAGCCTCTTAGAGGGTTCATTGGAGTTGGGTAATGACTTGAACTCTCGGCTTGAGCCTCTTTGTTAGACCCCACCATCTTAAAGTGGAAACCTCTTTTATTCCCCCAATAGGTCATGCACTCATTTCATTTGCCCAAGTGATGAGTTGTTGAGCGGCAAGGATAGGAGTAGCATTTTCCAAATGGATGACTTGTTTTTGTTTAATTGTATTATTATCAAATAATTGCATATAAATTTTATCATAATATTTTAAGGCAATGCGAGTTGCCGTTTCAAAATCACCTGCTCGTAAAGCATCAGTAGCATTTTTCAATGCCTCTTTGCCCAATTTTTTTTCGATTTTATCAAACGATTTTATCAAATCATCCGCATTGGTTTGGGTATAAGTATTCACTAAATGTTTAATGCGAAATTCATTGGAGACTTCAATATGCGCCAAAACCGCCCCTTTCATCTGCGCCCAAAAACCAGCAGGAATCACGGCGGACCCAATCGTCCGACTTTCATTTTCCACCCAAACGCGTTTTTTCGCATCCAATCGATGTACCACATCAAACAAATTATTTTCAAATTGTTCAACAGTCGGTTGTGTTTGCTCGCCTATCCAACCAAAAGCTGAACCTTTATGGTTTGCCAAACCTTCTAAATCAATGATTTGCTCGCCTGCGGCTTGCAATTGTTTTAAAATCAAGGTCTTACCTGAACCTGTTTTACCACCTAAAATAATGATTTTCAACGATTTAGATTCCAAGGTTTGTAAAACCTGTGTCCGATAGGCTTTGTAACCACCTTCGATGGTACAAACATCAAAACCCGCCGTTTCCAATAGCCAACCCATCGAACCACTCCGTTTGCCGCCGCGCCAACAATGGACAATGACCCGTTTATGCGGCGCGATTTGTTGCGCCTGCCGTACAAAATGGGCTAATTTCGTTCCAACTAACTCCAAACCCCTCAAAAAAGCATGATTGGGGGAGGCTTTTTTATACAAAGTACCCACTTCGACTCGTTCTTCATTACTGAATAAGGGCAAATTAATGGCTTTGGGCAAATGACCTTGCGCAAATTCAGCAGGGGTTCTAACATCTAAAAGGAGGCGATCTACCCCTATTTTGATGACCTCCTCTATGTTTACCTTTTGCATAAAAAAATTATTTTTTAAAAATATATTTTTATTAAAAAATTATGAAAAAATCTTAATATTTACACTTTTTAGGGTATTGATTTTCAACGACTTTTGTATGTTTGTTTATAGCAATGTATATTCATATTTTTTGCATTGATTTACATAATGTGAAAAAAAAACATGCTTATGAAAAACAAAGTTTTATTTTCCATAAAACATGATTTTTTATAGAATACGTTATATTTGCATACAAAATTTGGTTAAATACATTAATCATAATTAAAAATTTTGCCTAAAAATTTGTTTATTTCAACATTTTTATGTCTATTTGCAAATAATATCCCAATCAAATGGTAACAAATACTTAATCATAAAACTCAACTATATTTTAACGGAATCCATCGAAAATCAACGCTATGAACGTACCTTTATTAGCTATACTGTCTGCCGCTTTGTGGGCGAGTCACGTCGAAGCTCAAACAACGAGTGCTTCCGTATCTCCTATCGTTGCTTCCTCGAAAGAGGCAACCCGAGCGCGTTTTTCTGACAATCCAAACAACAAAGGGGGCGAAAAAAACGCCGAAAAAGTTGTGGGTGACGAAACAGGCGCAGGTCGGGCGCGCCAACAATTAATGATTGATTTTAATATGTATCGGGATTACAGCATTACGATTGACACGATTATGAGCACCGTCACATCGAAAGGCAGTAATGACGAAACGGTTTCCAAAGAACAAGGCTTTGCGGATTATGTTGTTAAAATTGAAAAAATTTTACGTCGGAAGTTGTCTAAATTGGACCATTTCAAAGCATTGACTTCTCAACAAATTAATGAAAAAAATACTTTAATGCGCGGACTTTCGGTGTTGAAAAGTGCGCAATGTTTGGCAACTAAGACGGAAGGTTCGTTTGAAAAAATAGTCGATGCAGATGGTTTTGAAATCTTTGCTTTTCCTGTGGATTCGTTGCGACAAAATTCGCGGTATGGGTTTGTCGATAAGTATAAAAATGGCTTCGTGCGCGTTCAAAAAGACCAAGTTTTTGGTTTTTTGAACTATTGTGGGGAGGAAATCATCCAATATCAGTACGAAAAAGCAGAACCTTTCAATCAAGGCAAGGCATTAGTCAAAAAATCCGATTGGTTTTTTGTCGATGCGGCAGGTACTGAAAGCAATGCTTTGGAAGGTGTAAAGGAGGCAAAAGCGTTAAGTGGTGGACTCAGTTTGGTGCGCATGGCGGATGGAAAATCGGCACTTATTACCAATAATTATGATGAATCGAAGCAATCGCTTTCAGGTTCGTACGACGCGATTGAGCCGTTTTTCAAACATGAAATTTTCAAAGTAACCAAAATGGGCAAAATCGGTTTGTTAGATGTGACAGGTACCCTTTTGACGGAGGTGATTTATGACCGCATCGAACCGACCAATTTTAAAGGTATTTACAAGGTAGAAGTCAATAAAAAGTTTGGTATTTTGGATTCTGCGTTCAAAATGGTTTATAAACCCGTATTTGATGAAATCACGGCTTTCAATGAAAGTGGTGTTGCGCGTTGCAAAGAAGGCGTTAATTACCGATTTTTGAGTCAAAGAACCTTGAAAGCGAGTCGAAGTTATGATTTTGTCAGCGATTTTAATGCTTATGGCGTTGCGACGGTGACGGATGAGATGAAAAAAGTAGGGGTGATTGATGCTGATTTGAATGTGATCGTGCCGCCGTCTTATCTTTGGATTGGCAATTTCAACCAATTTGGATTGGCGAATGCTTGTCAAGCGGAAGGTCATTGCGGAGTGGTCAAAACCGATGGTTCGGTCGTGATTCCGATGGAATTTGAAGACGTTTCTGCATTCAATAAATTTGGGATGACGGTTGCCCGAGAAGCACCGAAAGATTGTAAAACGAATGATTGTAAATTCTATACGGTTTATGACCAAACAGGTAAAGTATTGATTACCAAATCATTAGATGTGCCAACTCGTTATGAAGTGACGGATAGTTTGCATAACGATGCTCATATTATTGTGATGGCGTATCAAAATGCGGCGGCTCGTCCGCGATTCCATTTGTTAGACCGTAAGAGTTTTAAACAAATTACAAAAACACCTTATGAGACGATTAGTCCATTTGATGGAAATGGTTTGTTTCGAGTGGAAAAAAATGGCTTGTGGGGCTTAATCGACATTGATGGAAAGGATGTTGTCAAATGTCATTATGGCGATATGAGGATGGGAACGGAAGGTTATTATCCAGTGCGCAATGCAGAAACAGGCTTGTATGGGTTCATTGATAAAAAAGGAAAAGTACAAGTACCCTTTGAGTATGAGGATGTTAAATATTTTAGAAATGGACACTGTGTTGTGAGCAAAGGGCGTGATGAATGGGGTTTGATTAATCGATTCAATGCGAAAATTGTTCCATGTGTTTTCAAAGTAGTGATTGTGAAAGAAAGTCGCTATGAATTGAAAGATGCAGAAAATAATGCGTACACCATTAATGATAAAGGTGATTGTGAACAACATTGCGCCAAATTTGAATTGATTCGGAAAGCAGCGAATATGAAAGCGGCGAATTTGCAGCCTGCACCTGTTGTCAAGAAGAAATAAGGAATTTATTGAATTAGGAAATTAAAGAAATTTGGGAATTTAAGGATGCATACATCCTTAAATTCCCAAATTTCTTTAATTTCCTAATTCAATAAGTATCTTCTGCCACGAATTGAATGACATATTGTTTTAACTTTTTCAAAACGCTAAATATATAAAATAAATCATTTCCTAATGCCGAAAAACCATGACTCACAGCGTAATCTTGTTCTTCTAAAACCATAAAATTCCACTTTTCGCCAATGATGTAGCAACCATACATAGGACGTTTGTTTTGATTGAGTGCACGACCTGCTAACATCGCTGCCAATGCTTGTGCAGTAGGGTCTCCGTCAGGGTCTTTTTCGCGTTTGTACTCCTGAAAAGCAAAATACGGTTGTTTGGGAACACGCCTGCCTGCTGCTACCATGCCGTCTGGTTTGCCGAAAAGCCGCCATTCTTCGGTTACGCCCTTGACAATTGCCTCCAAATCGCGCTCTCCAAACAAGTTGAATTGTCGGGATGAAAATCCAACCATTCCCAAAACGGGACCAATAAAATGAGACAATAACTCATATTCATTCCAACTTTGAAGGTTGAATGCTAAGTTGGCTTGCAACGATTCCAAATACATTTTTTCAAACTCGGAAATTTTATAATCTGTTGTCAACCAATGTGTTAGTACAGATGAATGTTGGATTTGATTCAAATTAAACGTATCTTCCAAAAATGGAACGGTACATTTACCTAAACTTTTTTCTTTCATTTTGAATGGGTTTAAAAGACAAATGTAGTCAAAAATAAGGTTTTTTCATTTGAAATTTCATTTTTTTAATAAAATAATCCGTTCCAATCCGTGAAAATCGGTGAAATCCGTACATTCATTGTATCCAAAAACCACTTCATCGAATTTTAAAAGAAAAAACAATGAGATTTTTTAAAATTCGCATCGTTTTTTCTTTTAAAATTCAAAAAAGTTTACCTTTGCCTCGAAATTATCAAAAAATTAATGACAAATACCAAATTAGAGCCAAAAAGTCTTTTAGAAATCGTCTGGTGGATTACAACAAGCGTGATTGTAGCGGGTGTAATGTTTCCAATTTGGAAAGATTTTCCTCATTTTCCGTTTCAAGCAACCAATATTTTGTTTATAATTGCTTTTGTCACGTTTACGCGATACGCTTTTTTATTTAAATACACTTTTCTGGTGGATAAACAGCGTTTCAAAATTGGATTTGTGGCATTGACAGGTTTAACGGTTTTGTACTTCGTCAATTACATCAATGATTTTTCACAATATGTGGATCAAAATGAGGTGGCGAAAATTATGCCGCAGGTTCTTTCCGAAAATCGAGATAGTTTAATGGCGTATATTAAAAACGAAATGTTGTTTTTTGGCATCGGCAGTGTGATTGCAGCGATTGTTTTAGCGGGCAGGTTAGCGATTTCGGTATGGCGTTGGCATAATTATAAAAAAGCATAATATGTGTGATGTAAAAGCATTTAAGGAGTATCGGGTCAAGATGAATGCTAAAATCTTAGCCAAAGTATCATCCATTTTCAAGGAAATTCAAAACCAATTACTATGAAAATATTCTGTATCGGCAGGAATTATGCTGAACATGCCAAGGAATTAAAAAACGATATTCCGACCAAGCCGTTGATTTTTATGAAACCACCGACGGCACTTTTGCTTGATAATAAACCGTTTTACTATCCCGATTTTACGAAAAATTTGCATCATGAAGTGGAAGTGGTCTTGCGCGTTTGTAAAAATGGCAAGCAAATTCAACCTGCTTTTGCGAGTAAATATTATGATAAAATTGCATTAGGCATTGATTTTACAGCCCGTGATTTGCAAGATGCCTTGAAATCCAAAGGACAACCTTGGGAAATTGCAAAAGGCTTTGACAGTTCTGCGGTGTTGAGTGATTTTTTTGATATTTCAAAATATGATATTTCAAATATCCATTTTCACTTGACTAAAAATGGTCAAACGGTGCAAAAAGGTACGACGCAAGATTTGATTTTCAATTTTGATACGTTGATTTGTTATATATCTAAATTTTTCACCTTGCAACAAGGCGATTTAATTTACACAGGCACACCTGCGGGAGTCGGTGCGGTGCAAATCGGAGATATTTTAGAAGGTTTTTTAGAAGAACAGAGTGCTTTTAGATGTGCTATCAAATAAAAATCGCATTTGATAATTTAAAAATTATTTTTTTTATTTACCCATAAATATTTGTATTTCAATGCCTTATCTATTCACATCCGAGTCCGTATCAGAAGGACATCCAGATAAAGTGGCAGACCAAATCTCTGACGCACTCATCGACAACTTTTTGGCGTTTGACCCTACTTCAAAAGTTGCTTGCGAAACACTTGTGACAACAGGTCAAGTTTTTCTTGCAGGGGAAGTCAAATCCAAAGCATTTTTAGATGTTCAACGCATTGCGCGCGACGTGATTCGCCAAATCGGTTATACAAAAGCCGAATATATGTTTGAAGCAAATTCGTGCGGGATTTTATCTGCCATTCATGAGCAATCTGCGGACATCAATCAAGGCGTGGAACGCAAAAGCCCTGAAGAACAAGGCGCAGGTGACCAAGGAATGATGTTTGGCTATGCAAGCCGTGACACCGATGATTATATGCCATTACCCCTAAGTTTGGCACATAATATTTTGAAAGAGATGTCTGACATTCGGCGCAAGGGCGAAACCATGATGTATTTGCGCCCTGATGCAAAGTCCCAAGTGACGGTTGAATATGATGATAATAACAAGCCGTCTCGGATTGATACGATTGTGGTTTCGACGCAACATGATGATTTTGCAGAAGATGAAAGCATGTTGGCGACTATCAAACGCGATGTTATCAATATCGTGATTCCGCGCATCAAAGCAAAGCAAAAACCAGAAGTTCAAGCATTATTTAATGATGACATTAAATATTTTGTTAATCCAACAGGTAAATTCGTGATTGGTGGCCCACATGGTGATACGGGTTTGACAGGACGTAAAATCATTGTTGACACTTATGGCGGCAAAGGTGCGCATGGTGGTGGTGCTTTTTCGGGTAAAGACCCTTCCAAAGTGGATCGGTCTGCGGCTTATGCAACCCGTCATATTGCAAAAAATTTGGTTGCAGCAGGTATTTGTGATGAAATTTTAGTGCAAGTTTCTTATGCGATTGGCGTTGCGAAACCAATGGGTATTTATGTAAATACGTATGGTACGGCAAAAGTAGGTTTGGCTGATGGCGAAATTGCTAAAAAAGTAGAGGAAATTTTTGATATGCGTCCCTATGCTATCGAAAAACGCTTCAAATTGAGAACACCGATGTATTTGGAAACCGCATCTTACGGTCACATGGGTCGTAAAAATGAAACCGTGGAAAAAACATTCCGTTCTCCAGATGGCAAAACGAAAACGATGCAAGTGGAATTGTTCACATGGGAAAAATTAGATTATGTTGACCGTGTGAAAAAAGCATTCAAAGTGAAGCAAATTCACGTAGAAATGGCTTAATCCATGTATAATTGGAACGCGGATGACACGGATTTTGCGTCGGTTGGTTTTGCGATACAATAGATGTACGGATTCAACGGATTTTCATGGATGGGTACGGATTTTTTTAGGTTTTGCTTGATTTTCGAGCCTTCATTCAAAAAAATCCGTACGCATCCGTGAAAATCAGTTGAATCCGTACATCCATTGTATTCCAAAAATATCGTGCGTAAATTATATATAATAATTAATTAATTTTCAATGAATTACGCATGAATGTAAAAAAGATTGCTCACCTTACTGGACATCGGGGCGCAGTGTACGCATTGAGTCAAGCGTCGGAGCATACTTTTTTTTCGGCGGGCAGTGATGGCTGGGTTGTTTTGTGGGATTTACAGCAGCCTGATTTAGGCAAATTGGTTGCAAAAGTGGATGCGCACCTTCCAAACAGTCGGACGCATGTGTTTTCGATGTGTTTTTTGACAGAAAAGGCACTGGTGGTGGTGGGCGATATGAATGGCGGTGTTCATTTTATTGATTTAAAACATCCCGAAAATACCAAAGATATTGCACATCATCCCAAAAGTGTTTTTGATATTCAATTGATTAACAATGAGTTATGTAGCATTGGCGGCGATGGTGTTTTAACATATTGGTCTATGGATGACTCCAAAAGTATTGAAAGTATGCAGCTTTCCACACAGGCTTTGCGCTGTATGGCTTACTGTCCTGTGCGCCGAGAACTGGCAATTGGCAGTAGTGATGGCAATATTTACCTCTTGGATGAACATAAAAATTTGAAAAAAACGATTTATAAAGCGCATCAATCTTCGGTTTTCACGCTTCAATATACGCCTGATGGAGCGTTTTTGCTTTCGGGCGGACGCGATGCGATGTTGATAGTGCGGCATACGAATCTATATGATTCCGTCGTTCTATCGCAGCCCGCACATTGGTTTACGATTAATAAAATTGTTTTTCATCCAAACAGACCTTTATTTGCGACCGCAAGTCGAGATAAAACCATTAAAATTTGGGAAACGGGGTCTTGGAAATTATTAAAAGTAATTGATACGATTCGGTATGGTTGTCATATTCATTCTATCAATAATTTATTATGGCTTGATAATCAATTAATTTCGGCAAGCGATGATAGTAGTTTAATGGTTTGGGCAATTGATTGAAATTTTTAATCTCACCATTTTTAAACAATGCTGTTATGAGAAGCGTCACTATGAAATCGGTTTTATGGATGTGTATCGCATGTCTTTATTCAAACTTTTTGTTTGCTCAAAATCAAACCCTTACGCCCCGCCGCGTTCAAAAATTACCATTGATACTGAAAGAAAGTTCTGGGCTTATCGTTCAATCACCCCATTTAATTTGGTCTCACAATGATGGTGATAATGAGTCAATGCTTTATCAAATGGATACTATTGGTAATATTTTAAAAAAAGTGTTGATTAAAAATCAAACAAACCTTGATTGGGAGGAGATTTGTTTGGACACACAAGGACATTTATATATTGGTGATTTTGGTAATAATAATCATACAAGACAAGATTTAGCCATTTATAAAATACTGAATTTCAAAGATTCAGATAGTAATGCAATCGTTACTCGAATCGGGTTTCGGTATGAAGACCAAATGACTTTTCCACCTGCGCCCTCTCAATTATATTTTGATGCAGAAGCGATGATTGCGTACAGTGATTCCATTTACATTTTTACCAAAGATTTTAATACACAACCTTACACAGGGGCGACTCGTATTTATGCCATTCCGAATCGGGTGGGTAATCATATTGCAAAATTAATACATATATTTCCAACGGATAACGGTTGGAATTTTTACGGTGCGGTGACAGGCGCGGCAATCAGTCCAGACCATAAAAAAGCTGTTTTATTAACTTACGGAAGATTATTTGTATTTTCTGATTTTACAGGAAAAGAATTTTGGAAAGGGCGTGTTCAAAAATATAATATTTTGCCTATTTTGCAACGAGAAGCGATTACCTTTGTGAATCATTGTGAAGTCTATATGAGTTGCGAAAGCGAAAGTAGTAATCCTGCTGCTCTTTTTTCCCTTGATTTGTGTCAATTAGAGTCGGATACTGCGTCTCTTAAAACGAAAATGGTTGCTATCAAAGCAACTTCAAATCCACTTGATTCAGCTGTAATTATTGAAATTTCAGATAATTTTAAAACAAATAATTTAAAATTGCAAGTAGCAGACCCTGCGGGAAAGACGATTTTTAGGAAAATCATTGCATTGGAAGAACGAAAAATAATTTTGCCAAACGATTTATTTCTAACAAATGGTGTTTATTTTTACACGATTTATTCGGATGAAGATGATTTTAATTTTTTGGATAAAATCATCATTCAAAAATGATTAAAATATTGATTTTATGATACTTACAGACAAAAAAATATTAGAATATCTTAACAGTGGAGCGATTGTGATTCAACCGTTTCGCGCCGACTGTTTGGGAACAAACTCGTATGATGTGCATCTTGGAAAATTTTTAGCCGTCTATAAAGACCGCGTTTTGGATGCAAAAAAACATAATTCCATTGAAGAATTTGAAATTGGAGCTGATGGTTTTGTGCTGCAACCGGGGACTTTGTATCTCGGCGTGACGGAAGAATATACAGAAACGCATTCGACTGTTCCGTTTTTAGAGGGCAAAAGTAGTACAGGGCGTTTGGGCATTGATATTCACGCGACGGCTGGAAAAGGCGATGTTGGTTTTTGTAATCATTGGACGTTGGAAATTTCTTGTGTACAACCTGTCCGGATTTATGCAGGGATGCCAATTGCACAACTCATTTATTTTCAAATAGATGGGCATGTTGAAAAAATGTATAATCGAAAAGCAAATGCTAAATACAATCAAATTTCCTCGAAACCTGTGGAAAGCATGATGTGGAAAAATAAATTTTAAAGTTAAAATCGACGAATGACCATGCCTATTTTAGACCAAACTGAAGATGATTCACAACCCAAAATGGCAAGTCCCTTGCGGGTTATCGCGCTCTTTATGATGTTTTTTGCCTTTTGCCAATTGCTTGCGGGCGGTGCAATGTTGCTTTATGGGCGTTTTTTTGGAATGGATTTTCAAACCATTCAAAATCATTTGGCACATAACGCGATTGGTACCCCTCCGAATTTTCAAAAAGGGATTATTTTAATCAATCATTTGTTTGTGTTCATCCTACCGACGTTATTGACGGCATGGTTTATTGCAAAAAACAAACTATTTGTTTTATTGAAAATGAATCGACCACCGATGTTGGAAATGGTGAGTTGGGGGTTTTTATGGTTATTGGTGAGTATGCCGTTAGTACAATTTGTTTATAAAATCAATATGATAATTCCTTTGCCTGAGTGGATGCACTTGATGGAGGACAGCAATAATGCCCTTTTGAAAAGCGTTTTAAACGCAAAAACACCTTTACAAATGATTTTTACCGTGTTTTTGGTGGCTGTTATTCCCGGAATTGGGGAAGAAATGCTATTTAGAGGGACGGTGCAACAACAATTTGTTAGACTTATTAAAAATCCGCAGGTGGCGATTTGGTTATCCGCCGCTTTTTTTAGTGCGATTCATTTTCAATTTGAAGGTTTTTTAGCGCGAATGTTATTGGGCGCGTTGTTGGGCTACCTGTTTTATTGGACGAATAATTTATGGATTCCTGCGATTATTCATTTTTTGAATAATGGGTTGCAAGTGGTTGGCATGTTTGCGATGAAAATCAAACCTGATGATTTGGATAATTATAAAGATATTGGCATTAGTTGGTGGATGGCATTGATTTCGTTAATATTATGTATTGCTATTGGGAATTATATTAAAAATTTAACACATAGTTTACATAGGAGGACATAGGACACATAGCCTATGGTGCAGAATGCTATACAGCGCATGTAGAATTTTATTATTTTGTGCTTGAATAAGGCATACAGAATGATATACAGCACATGGGCTATGTGTCCTATGTCTCCCTATGTAAACTATGTGTTACAAATAATAAAACAATGAAAATCAAACAAATAGAAATATTCAAACTTAATATTCCATTGAAAGAGCCGTTTATCATTTCATTGGAAACCATTACAAATGCCGAAAATATCCTTGTCAAAATTTGGACAGATACGGGCATTTACGGACTTGGGGAATGCTCTCCGTACAAAACGATTGCGGGTGAAAGTCAGGCAAGTGCCTTTGAAATCGCTCAACTTCTGGCTAAAACCATACAAGGCGCGAATCCATTAGCGATTGAAAACCGTCTTTTTGATATGGATAAAGTGTTAATGGGCAATCGTTGTATTAAAAGTGCTTTTGATATGGCATTGTACGATATTAGCGCGAAAGTGGCACAATTGCCCCTCTATGCTTTGCTTGGTGGCGAAAATAATCGACCTTTGCATACCGATATGACGGTTAGTATTGGAACCCCTAAAACTATGGCTGACAATGCTTTACGCTTTAAAGAAAATGGTTTTGAAGCCATTAAATTGAAAGTTGGGCGCGGCGCACAAGCGGATATTGAACGGGTGAAAGCCGTCCGAAAAGCGGTGGGTAAAACCATGCCTTTGCGGATTGATGCCAATCAAGGTTGGACGGAAATGGAAGCGATTACCGCCTTACAAGGTATGAAAGATTATGATATAGAACATTGTGAGCAACCTGTGCATCATCGCAATCTAAAAGCATTGGTGAATGTGCGTCAAAAAAGTCCGATTCCGATTATGGCGGATGAATCATTGTTTGACCATATCGATGCATTACAATTGGCAAATTTGGGCGCGTGCGATTTTTTTAATATCAAATTGACTAAATCAGGTGGTATTTTCAATGCTTTACGCATTATTGCCATTGCAGATGCGTCAGGGATTCCTTCACAAGTGGGTTGTTTTTCGGAAAGTCGTTTGGCAATCACAGCATTGGCACATTTGGCGGTGGCGCGGCGTAATATTGTGCATTTTGACATGGATAGCCCGTTAATGTTGTCGGAAGACCCGATTCAAGGTGGGATTGTGTATGATAAAGGAGGGAAAATTACTTTGTCAGAGGCGATTGGAATTGGGGTTGATGTATCGGAGGCGTATTTGAAAACATTGGAACATTGCATGATTTGAATTAGATTAAAATTGGGGTTAAAAGAAGTATATTGACCTTTAAAAAGCCTATTTTTGCATAAAAATTACTTAAATGATAAATCAATCCATTGATAATCAACCTATTATTGCAACTTCAAGGTGCGATAGTGACGCAAGAAAACCGCTAACGCCCCGTTATGATTCCCGACAGGCTCTATCAGAATACTCAGTTGTGTCCTTATTTTCAGGTTGCGGCGGCATGGATTTGGGTTTTCAAGGTGATTTTTCCATTTTTGGGCAACATTACGCCAAAAATCCATTTCGGATTACTTGGGCAAATGAAATTAATGCGGCAGCGTGCAACACCTATCGACGTAACATTGACAAAAATATCCATCATGGTGACATTCAAGATTATCTTGCAACACTGCCTTCAACTGCGGATGTAATCATTGGCGGTTTCCCCTGTCAAGATATTTCCATTAATGGCAAAGGATTGGGTATCAATGGAAAACGCAGTAGTCTTTATACTTCTATGATTGAAGCAATTGCGCTTGTAAAACCGAAAGTATTTGTTGCTGAAAACGTAAAGGGGCTGCTCCTGCAATCGCGCAAAGCCTCTTTTGACAAAATCATGGAAGATTTTGATTCGCTTGGTTATCGGGTTTCGTATGCACTCTATCATGCAGCAGATTACGGTGTCCCTCAAAGTCGGGAACGTGTTTTTATTGTTGGTACTGCTAATGGTATTCCTGCATTCGTGCCTCCGAAGCCAGAAAGAACGAAAGAAAAGTGGATGACTGCTGCCGAAGCAATTGCAGATTTGGAGCTATTGGAAGTTGATGAAAGTATTAATCATGTTTGGAGTGCGGCAAATGCAAGCCACGACCAAGGGAATCGGCGATTGGATGCTAATCGACCAGGATTTACGATTCGAGCAGAATGTCATGGTAATATTCAGTTCCACTACTCACTGCCGCGTCGAATTTCCATGCGAGAAGCTGCTCGGATTCAATCATTTCCAGATAATTTTATATTTGCATCCAAATTGCGCGAAACAGAACGTCAAGTGGGCAATGCGGTACCGCCAATTCTCGCATGGCACATTGCACAAGCCGTTAAAGATTGCTTAACGCTTAAAACTTTATGAACGAACAATCATTTGAATCACTTCTCGATCAACTCTGCCTTCAACTTACGTCCGAAGCAACTAACTTAATATTTCCTGCTTCTAAGGATTTTGAAAATTGAGTGCGTGATGTATTACAACGATACGAAGATGCCGTAATTCATGTACGCACCTCACATGTGCCGCGTTTCGAGTTGGAAATAGATGCAAAATCGTCTTTATTCAAACAAATGAAGATTTCTTATGCCGATTTCAGCGTTTTGCCTGTTGAAAAAAAGATGCACTATATTCGTCAATATGCCAGAGCGCGGTTAAAAGATGGTGAACGCCTTTGGTGGTTGGAGGAAAAACCTGAACAAGAACATTCATTACCGATACAAGTTCGGCTTTATATGGACTTACCTGCTGAAGAAAAAAGAAAACTCAGGGCAGAAGCATCCTTACTTTGTCCTAAAATTGTAGGCGGTTCTCGTGTCAAAAATAAATATAGTGATGTGGCTCTCTATTTACTCACGTATCATGGCGTGTTGGCATCTCAAGCGCGGGACTTGTTTTCGGCGGGAAGTGTGGCAATGACATCTGATAGCACACGGGGAGGATTGTATATTCAACGCGCCTTAGCGAATTTGGAAGCAGACATGATAGCCGCAGCACTTAAAATGGAAGATGCACTATTTGTTGAATATTGGGGTGAATCCGTTGCACCAGACCAGCGCATTGCAAAATGGCTTGTCCTTGCAGATAAGATTGCTACTGATTGGGTTCCATCACAAGTCCTATTTTTGAAGCAGCCGTAACAAATAAGTTTAGTAATGTTTTAAAACTGGAAAAGAATTAAGGATAGATCCGTCCTTAATTCCTTTCCAGTTTTAAAGCATTGAACTTATTTTTTACTCATAAAATATTGAAAACCAATTGATAAATTAGGTTGAATGGTAAATTTATCATTCCAATAAAACATATCGCCATTCAATAAGCATTGAACGCTTATATTTTCAGATACAAACCGATTCAAGCCTGTCCCAACTTGACTATAGCTTGATTTCAAACTGCCAAAAAGACCAAGTTGCGTCGATGCTTGTGTCAACCATTGCATCTTAGGCGAAAGGGGCTGGTAAAAGCGAATTTCGGGACCAATCGTGGCTGCAATATTGCCCTTAGTTGGAACAAATATCCACAATGTTGTGCCAATCATCCATTTATCATTTATGAAATAGCCTATATTTGGCGCGATTGCGCTATAGGAATCGTCTGCCAGAGAGATATTACCTTGGATTCCATAGGTTGTGTTGCCTTTTTTGAGATATTTTTCTGCTAAAATGTTAGCCGTTTGTTTTGCCGTATTCAAAAACAGACGAATTCTAAAATTGGGGTTGAAGGTGAATTTTGGAAAACGATATTCCAATTTTGGTTTAAAATACGCTATAGAATCTTCTTTGTAATAGATTGTGTAAGGAATTTGCGCTTCAACGGCAAGATTATCGCTCAAAAAATAATTGACTCCAAAGCGATTCATAAGCCAAAATTGATTGTATTTGAACCAAGGATACGCTATATCTATGGTCGTTCCAAGAATGGGTGGATTGACAATCGGTGAATTGACAATTTTAGAATAGTTAGCAGACCACTGAGCCTCTACTTCATTAAAAAATTTAAATCGATGCGTCGGCGTAAAATAAAAACGGGCGAAAGGATGGAGTTCCGTATGGATATACTTTGATTGATAAAGTGATTTTGGGTCTGAATCGGTAAACTGGAAATGGGTTGCCGCGCCTATCAATAACCTATCGGTCATAAAATAACCCAGTTTTGGGTTCACCCAAACATTTAATGAATTCTGCCAACTTAATTCCATAGAGCCGCCAATCATCCATGAGCCTTTTTTGATTTGTGCGGCAAGTGGGTTTAAATAAAGTGCTATCCCTAAAATAGATATTAGTATTTTTTTCATACGAAAGCATTTGAATTAATATAATTGGACAA
>JBDLWG010000267.1:0-5105 GCA_039804385.1 Bacteroidota bacterium | reverse complement strand
GTTAAAAATTGAAGGTTTTCATCTTGATACCGAAAACCACCTAACAGTACTTTGTTTTCGGTTTTCACATTCGGTTTGAAAGCCTGCTGATAGCCGCCCCAACAAGACCATTGATTATCCTTCGTTGCCAAATAGGTTTCAAGACCGATATTGCGTCCGTAATTATCTTGTTGGAATGATTTTCCATCAAAACCTTGCCGATTTAAAACAAAACCTTTTAAAGTGGATTGTCCCGAATCCAAGGATTGTTGCAAACCGATTCCTGTAAAATTATGACTCAATCCATTCGTTTGACTGCCCGTGTGCATATTGAACGCATTGATTCTCAATTGATTATTCAAATTCCCACTCAATCGCGCTCCGTAATAAATCGGCACAGGACGATTGTTTTCATCCAAACCAATCCGACGCGAAAAAAAAGGGCGCAATTCATCATTCCCAAAAGCCGATAAAACATCACTGTTTTCCAAAAAAAAAGTCCGCCTTTCGGGATACCGAATATTATACCGCGTGAGATTTGTAACTTGTTCATCCACATCTACTTGTGAAAAATCTGGGTTTACAGTCAAATCCAAATTCAACGCCGTACCAACTGCCATTTTAGCATCTAAACCGACATTCGGTTTATTATCAACCTTTTGTGCATTTTCAAAATCTTTATATAAACGATACGTCGTGTACGGCAATAATACGCCATTGCTTTTTTCAAAAGGCGGCGGCATATCCCACAACAGCGCACCCGTATAACCCAAATGAATCCCATCCACAAACATCGGCATCAACGTCCAAGTATGATATTCGCCTTTTTGCACGTCATTCCGAATAAAATTGAGGTTCCAAGTCTTTTTACTTGCCTCATATCGCAAAATTTTAAAAGGAATTGCCATTTCCGCCGTCCATCTATCGGCGTATTGCTTGACGGCAGCATACCATTTATTATCCCAATTTTCATTGGCATCTTCGCCTGATAACAACATATCTGCTTGCGCACCCGCCGCCGTCACGCCAAATAAAAACCCATTCGACTTACGCGCTTGTGGGTCTAACACGATACTCACGCCATCACTTCCCCAAAAACCAATGTCTCGTTTGAGGGTTTGCAGGATGCGGGTTCCACCTTCATCAAAACAAGTGAACGCAACATATAAAAAATGGTCATCATAAGTCACCTGCGCGGTGGTTTTATGAACCGCTTTAATTTTATTATCAGGATGCTTTCGCCAAAAATCGGATGCTTTGGCGGCAGTTTGCCAAGTTGATTCGGACAAATCACCATCGATTTGAATTGGCGAACTTGTTTTTTGAATATTCAAAACAAGTTGTTTAGTAGAATCGGTTTGGTAGGCTTTCGCCAAACCAAGATTGCCCAAAAGACAGAGTAAGCAGGAATATGTTTTATTGAAAAGATGCATTTGTTATAAATTTTGGCAAAAATAAACGGTTCACCTCAATTTTTCGCATTTTAAATTATTTACGACGCATTATCATGACTGTTCAACAAAATTTGAGGGAACAGGGAACAATTTGCGATTTTTTATGGAAAAAGGTGCGGCAAGTTTCAACTTGCCACACTTTGTGCTGAATTTGCTGATTTTCAATCGAAAACGAAGATGTGAAAAACGTGCGGCAAGTTGCAACTTGCCGCACGTTGTGCTGAATTTCAATCGAAAACGAAGATGTGGAAAAAGTGCGGCAAGTTTCAACTTGCCGCACTTTGTGCTGAATTTGCTGATTTTCAATCGAAAACGAAGAGGTAGAAAAAGTGCGGCAAGTTGCAACTTGCCGCACTTTGTGCTGAATTTGCTGAATTTCAATCGAAAAACGAAGATGTGGAAATTGCTATGTTGGAAGTTTATAATTTGGGAAATCATTGATTATCAATGTTTTCCCAAATTATAAACTTCCTATAATTTAGCTATTCATTGAAATCTTATTTAACAATGGTGCATACGTATCCACTCGCCTATCCCGAAAAAAATGTAATAATTCTCTCGCCTCCCGTATTTTATTGAAATCGCATTCCGCATAAATAATGGTTTCTTCCTTTTGGGCTTGCGCCAAAAAATCACCAAACGGGTCACTGATGAAACTATGTCCATAAAAATTCATGTCTCGTTCCACGCCCACTCGATTGGAAGCCGCTATAAAAACACCATTGGTAATCCCGTGCGCCCGAATCACCGTTTGCCATGCTTCGTGACTGCTGTAATCGGGTCTATCTGGCTCGCTGCCAATAGCCGACGGATAAAAAAGGATTGCCGCACCTTGCAACGCGAATAAACGAGCCACTTCTGGAAACCATTCGTCCCAACAAATGCCTACCGCAATCCGTCCATACCGCGTCTCGAAAACAGGATAACCCAAGTCACCAGGCGTAAAATAGAATTTTTCATGGTATTGTGGGCCATCTGGAATATGATTTTTGCGATATTTGCCCAAATAGGTTCCGTCCGCGTCGAAAACCAATGCCGTATTAAAATAAACGCCCGCCATCGCTTCTTCATAAATCGGAATAATTAAAACAACTTCTAAGGACGCAGCTAATTTGGACATTGTTTGTGTCAAGTCAGATGGGATGCGCGTCGCATATTGATAATTTTTAACATTTACCGTTTGCGGAAAATATTGAGCATTGAATAACTCCTGCAAACAAATGATTTTAGCACCTTGTGCAGCAGCTTCTCGAATTTTTTCAAGGTGTTTCTGCACATTATCTGCTACATTTTCACTACATGCCAATTGTGTTAAGGCAATTTTAATTTTCATATTTTGTTTGTAATTAATGATAAATCGACTCTTTTGACTTGAATTTTCTGAATTAGGATTTTAAGACTCTTGGAGTTCAATTGAAAGAACCGATCCAAAAGGTCGGCGCGGTTGCAAAAGGTCGGCGAGATTACAACCTCGCCGACCTTGATTCGTATCGAATCAATTGATTATCAATGAGTTCTATTTTGAGTATTTATTTCGATTCAACTACATACTTTATTTATTTCACATACCTATTCAATAATGCGGGTTGATTGCGCGTAATACAATGAATGCCGCCGCCGCCCAAATTGACAGATAAAGCATCAATCGGAATGATTTTTTTAGTTGGAAAAACCGATTTTAAGATAGCTAATGCAGTTGCTTCTCGTTTTTTGGACGCATCCGATGCGTTCGCAAGTGCATAAGTGGGCATCAAAACCGTTTCATTGGCAATTAAAAAATTTAAATAACTGGCAGCAGCAATAATTTGAATCGGCTTGCCTTTCGGAAAAGTCGAACCATCTTTATAACTAAAATCTTTAATAATATCATAAACGCCATCTCCTGTTTGTAACGTCACAAATAGGTGTTTGGGCAGCGGAATCCGCACAATTGTTAACGGTTTTCCATTTAGGTCGGTTGCAGCTTTAAGAATTTGATAATTTTCTTCCAAACGACGTGCATTTTCTAAGGAAATCAAATCTTTATCGGTCGAATCTACGGCTGCGAGCAAAATCGTTGTCGGATTTACAAACCGAACATATTCATCGACATGACCATTCGTTGTCAAAGGGGTATAAATTTTTTCGCCTTTTGAATTGGTTATACGCGCTGTTGTCGTGTTATCATCCTCACATAAACCTTTTTTCAACCATATAATCTTCTTAATACCTAACATTCGTTTAAATGCTGCCTCCATTTTCATCAAACTTAAATGAGGGTTTCGCATTTTTTCAACACTTTCTGTTGCAAGCATCAACCCTTGTCCATTCACCTCATGGTCGCCGCCTTCGGTAATAAGTTCTGTTGAAATCATCGGTAATTGCATCTGTGCAGCAATTTTTTCATCTAATTTTTCATCAAGCGCAGTCGCTGAATCCGTTGGAGCATTATAACCCCAACCATTAAAATTAAAATCCGCCATCGCTAATTGATTGTTTTTAAGGATAAAAGCAGGTCCCATATCCCGCGCCCAAAACTCTCTAAACGGCAAGATAATAATTTCTAATGGTTTGTTTTTCAACGATTTAGCAGGCAAAAGGTGTTGATTTTGACGATAAATAAGGTCATCCGAAAACACCAATTTAACTTTGGTATCTGGCAATAAGGCGTTGATAATCGCCAACGTCACTTTGGCATTAGAAGCCCCTTTTTGATGGTCGTAATTCGGCCACAAGAGCCAAACCGCTTCGGTTGCTTCAAATTCAGCAACTTGTCGGCAATGCTCTTCGGTAGCGGTGACGATAACCTTTTTTTTATCAGGCTGGTCACAACTCGTGAGACCCATAGCCCCAACAATGTTTAGGAAAAATAAAATTCTTTGCATCATTTATAGTAGTTTTATTGAAATGCAAATATAAGGAAGAATTTCATAAAACATTATTGGTTTTTACACTGCTGAATTGTTAAAATTGTAATGTATAAAAAAGTATTTTTCAATCCCGAAGGGATGTCACTTTGGTAACTCAATGCTGCCCATATCTCCCCGCAAAGTCCCGAAGGGACGATACGTTTACCTTAATGCCGTCCCTTCGGGACTTTGCAGCGCGGGGTGGTTTTATTGAGTTACCAAAGTGACATCCCTTCGGGATTGAAAAACAACTTTTTATACATTACAATTTTAACAACTCAGTACGGCTGCTTACGCCCATTTAATCGCTTGAATAGCCGCTACATCAATGCCTTCTTCTTGTATTTTTGCGGCAATCCTATCATAAAATGCTTGATTTTCTATCAACTCCATCCCAATATCCTCATCATTTGCCAAAAAATCTCGATTTTCCATCGGATTTTGCATATTCGTATAACGTGTAATTTGCAAATTGAACGCAAACTTATACAATTATGACGATTTTTCTGCGATAAAAGTAGTCGGGAAATTTATTTCCTGCGAAAAGGACTTACGTAAAGTCCTATCACTTTACGTAAGTCCCTCTTATTACAAACGTCGTCGAAGTTGTAACCTCGACGACGTTTGTAATATTCAAACAATTAACAATCAATTATTTAAATATTAATTTAATAATTCATAGATACCCGCAATTCCTTGACCGCCGCCGACGCAAGCCGTCACCATGCCATAACGATTGCCTCTACGCCGCATTTCATTGAACAATTGAACAGACAATTTCGCG
>JBDLWG010000266.1:0-14028 GCA_039804385.1 Bacteroidota bacterium | reverse complement strand
AATCGCCAACTGTTAATGCTTAAAACAAAATTTGGTGATTCGGCAAATAGACAATATATTTGTGGCATATTTTTGTGCATCGCAATGGTGTGCACAAAAAAACAACTATTTTTTAAATTAAAATGATTGAATAATGGAAATCACTTTGCAGATTCAAGATGAAAATGATTTAAAATGGCTTTTGCCTCTTTTAGAAAGGTGGAAAATCCCCTTTTCTAAAAAAGTGGTAGCACCTATTGTAGTCGCGCCGCCCGCGCAAGCAATAGACCCTGTTTTGGAAAAGCTTTATGAGTTAGTGCGACAAGGCGCAACTGGGGCGAGTTACGGAGAGCCGTTAGCCTATCAAAAAATGGTGCGAACCGATAGCCCCTTGCCCTTTCGAGATACAAAACTTTAATCCGATTTTTCAATAAAATACCTTATTTAATTTCACCTATGAGAATTATTGACACCAATCTAATCATTTATGCGATGCAACCCGCTTATAATTGGTTGCTGCCTATCATCAAGCAGCCCGATAGTCTATATCGTATCACCATTCCGAAATCCACCTTCCGCAATCGTAAAAGTTTGTTTATACTTTGCGTTGGGTGGTTTTGGATACAATTGAAACGCGGATGACGTGGATTGAGCAGGTGAGTGCGGATTTTTTTTATAATTCAGTGCAAAATCCGTGAAAATTTCAAAAAAAATCCGCGAAAATTCGCCCAATCCGCGTCATCCGTGTTCCCATTGTATCACAAAACGAACGTGTATGAAGTATAATCTGTAATGAAAGTTAAATAAATGACCACAACGAGTGGAGGTTTTGAAATTCTTTTGTCACTTCTCTGAGTTACCAGTACCTACCAAAAATTGAAATTACAATTTTAACAGACCGTAGCATCTAAAAAAATTTGAAAATCAATCTTTTTTAGCGTGTCGTTTTTTGGTTTTAGGTACAGGCTGTTCCTTGAAAAACACTAATAAACGCACCACTTCCCATTCTGTCACCGCAGGTTCGGCGGCTAATTCATTGACTTTGAGCATGATTTCAGCAGGCGTTAAACCTTCAGCTTCGCCCTCCTGCATCCATCCAAAGCGTTTGAACCATTTATGAATCAAACTTGGGGCAATATCCAATAAGGCACTAATATGGCTTACAGGGGTTTTGCGCAAAGAACCGAGCCAAATCGTTTTCAGCATGCGCAACTTATCCCCTTTGGCGACTCCTAAAATTTCGCCTTTCGATACTAACACTTCATAGGTAGTCATAATTTCCTTTTTTGATTGTGGTGAAATAGAATCCATTAAAGCCAGAATTTGGTCAATCGTCATTTGGAACGATGCCATAATATAGAGCAAATAGGTTTGTAAAACCATTTGCAAATGGGGTTGATTTTGATAGAACTTAAAGATTTCGCCAAAATATTGTTTGATTTTTTCCTCATCTTCATTGCATTGAAACATTAAAAACAAGGCACGCAACAAATTATCTTCGGGCAACCCCAATATTTTGGTCGGTGGCTCGCGTTGCACATTGGTCAACAAGAATCGGTAATTCGGAATATGAACTAAAAATTCAGGCGGCACATGCGCAAAAAAATGATGAAAATCTCGGGTCTCCCACACTTTACCGCCTGGTCCTTGATGCACCACAATTGGCAATATGCAACTAAACGGTTTATTGCCATGCAAATCGACTAACCAAATACAACAAAGATACAACAAAAGCTGGATAAAAATCTCGCGGTCAAAACTTTTTTTATGCTCCAATATCACAATAATTTTCAAAGACTTTCCTTTAAACTGCCCTTGCCAAACGACATCGGATTGCAATTTCTTGAGTTGTGCCATCACATACTCCGTATTGTCTAATTCCAATGAATTGAAATCAATATGTTGCGTTAACTCAATTGGCACGAATTGTTCTAACAAAAGCAGGAATGCAGGTTTATTTTGCATTGTGGCTCGAAAAATCTTGTCATCAATCTGGTGCAGATTGATTTCATCAGGGGTTAAGCCCGTTGGGGTTGTTGTAGAATTGTTTGCCATTGTGATGGATTTAAACAAAGAAAACTTCAAAAAGTTTCCAACAATGTGAAAAGAGTTCAGAATGTACCCGAATGTCCATCCATATCGAAGGTAACTATTTTGTTGTGACTTGTATTGATATTTTTTGCAAAAATAGCATGTTTTTCACAAAAAAAGTCCTTTTTGGGTGAAAAAAGGAAGCAATGCCCGCCAAACAATATACACATGCGCCCCCAAATTCGCCCACCAACCAAAATGCGTTTTCAAAACAACATACCGATCCATCAACGATTGACGATGTTTTTGTTTGGAAATGCCCCCTGTCAAAAATTCGGCAAGGATCAATTGGGTCGATTGCACTTTTCGAGCGCGTTTCAAACATTGAATCACCCAATCAATATCGGCGGATAAATTATTTTCTAAATACGTAGGCGCAATCGTCCGACGCGGCAAAAACGCTTGATGACAAACAACCATTCCATAACGCATTGATTTCCAATCTAATGCAACAGGCAATTGTTGTGTAGTCATCTGAGAACGCGTCCCTAAATGCCGCCTGCCCGCATCTACCCACATCACTTCGCCGTATAAAATATCGGTATCAGGAGTAACTTGCGCTGCCATTTTTTCCAACGTATCAGGCGCGAATAAATGGTCTCCTGCATTTAAAAATAAAATAAAATCGCCTGTTGCCAAACGCTGTCCTTTATTCATCGCATCGTATAAACCTTTATCGCGTTCACTCATCCAACGAAAATCAAAAGGTGTATTCAATTGATTATCAAATTGTTGTGCATATTTTTGAATCACAGACAACGTGCCATCTCGGGATGCGCCATCTACAATAATATATTCAATGTGTTGGTACGTTTGATTTAAAACACTCAAAATCGTATCTTCGAGGAGCAACTCGCCATTGAAAACCACCGTTATAATCGAAAATCGTATCATGTATCGGATTTAACAAATAATCACTATTTTTGCAAAATTTATTTTTTTCGCCCACAAAAGTATAAAAATTTCAAAATTATTAAAATGAACCAACCGCTTCTTAAAAAATTAGTACCACATGGCATTGCAATTGTGGTTTTAACAGCATTGGCTTTTATCTTTTTCGCGCCTGTTGCCTTTGAAGGAAAAGTCCTGCAACAAGGCGATAATCAAAAAGCGTCTGCTGCCCAAACCGAATTATTGCAATATTTGAAAACCACAGGCAAGGAACCCCTGTGGACGAATGCCATGTTTTCAGGCATGCCGGGTGTGCAAATCCATCAATCCGTAAATGGCAATTTAACAAGACCTGTTTTCAATGCTTTATTATTGAATCAGATTGTCACTACGCCGCATACGGGCATTTTATTAAATTTTCTGGGCATGTATATTTTGTTGATAGTCATTGGTATCGATTGGCGATTGGCAATGATAGGCTCCATTGGTTACGGCTTATCGTCTTTCAACATGGACATTACAGAAGCAGGTCACTCTACGAAATTAATTGCATTGGGATACGCGCCGATTTTGATTGCAGGCGCGATTCTGGCGTATCGAAACAAATATTGGCTCGGTGGCGCACTCTTTGCACTCGGCACTGCCTTACAAGTCTATGCCAATCACTATCAAGTGACTTATTATACGTTGTTGATTTTAATGATTTTAGGTATTATAGAATGTTATCATGCCATTAAAAACAAATCGTTTAAACCCTTTATCATTGCCTCTTTATCCTTAGTGGCAGGTTTGGGATTGGGCGTGTGCAGCAATCTTTCCACGATTTGGACCACGATGGAATATCAAACCGAAACGATTCGCGGTACGTCTGAACTCAAAGCGAAAGTTGGCAAAGGCGATGGTTTGGATAAAAAATATGCTTTTGATTGGAAATATGGAGTGGGTGAAACCATTACGTTGCTCGTTCAGAACGCAGCAGGTGGCGGCGCGTCTCAAACACATGCAGGTACACCCGTATATGATGCCGTCTATCCGCAAATCGCGGAATCATTGAGCAAGAACGGATTGACGACTCAGCAAATCGAAAAACAGGCAGACCAACAAATTTCATCTTTGTTTTACACTGGAAATCAACCTTTTGTAGGCGTTTCGATTTATTGGGGCGCGATTTTCATTTTTGCCTTTATATCAGGTTTATTTCTAATCAAAAGTCGTTATAAATGGTGGATTGCCGTTTCAACCTTGATGATGATTATGATTGCTTGGGGCGATAACTTCTTTTTTGCGGATTTGATGTTTGATTATTTCCCGATGTTCAACAAATTTAGAGCCGTCACCCAAGCACTTGGTATGGGACAATTAATGTGTATCTTATTGGCAATGATGACTTTACAAGCATGGTTTGACCCAACGATTGCTCGCGAAGAAAAAATGAAAGCCTTATTATATGGTACAGGGATTACAGCCCTTTTTTGTTTTATCGGCATGGCAGGCGGTGTGGATGGCAAACAAGATTTGGGTTTAAAACAACCCGAATTGGTCAATATGTTACGCGCCGACAGGGGCAGTTTGATGAAAGCCGATGGATTTCGGTCGTTGATGTTGGTTTTATTGGCGGCAGGTTTGATTTGGGCATATTTAAATCAAAAAGTTTCAAAAACATGGACAGTGATTGCTGGACTTGGCTTATTGACGTTTTTGGATACTTGGACGATTGCCAAACGCATTTTGCATGATAATAAATTTGAAGAACCAAAAGTCTTTACCGACGAACAAAAACCAACGGATGCCGATAAAACGATTATGGCAGATAAAGACCCGCATTTCCGCGTCTTAGATTTGCGGCAAGGTTTGCCATTCACGAATGCACAAACTTCTGCCTATCATAAAAGCGTTGGCGGGTATCATCCTGCGAAATTGATGCGGTATCAGGAATTGGTCGAAAAATATTTAGGCGATTTCAAACAAAATATTGCGGTTCAAAACATGCCGAATATGCCGATTTATGGGATGCTGAACACGAAATACATCATCATGCCAGGTCAAAACGGCAGAGAAGAAGTGATTCCAAACGCTTTTGTGATGGGCAATGCTTGGTTTGTGAAAAAAATCCAAGTTGCCAATGATGGCGATGGAGAATTAGATGCGTTAGGTCAAACCAATTTGAAGGAAACCGCCATCGTTCAAAAAAGCTATTTGGGCAATCTTGCGAATTTCACACCACAATATGATTCGACTAATAACATTAAACTGACGGCGTATCATCCCGATAAAATGCAATATGAGTATTCCGCTAAAACGGAACAAGTGGTTGTTTTTTCAGAAACCTATTATCCAGAATCGAAAGGTTGGGGCTTATTTTTGGGCAATCAGCGCATTCCGTTGACGAAAGCGAACTTCACCTTGCGGGCAGCCAAATTACCTGCGGGTCAGCAACAAAAATTGGAAATGCGTTTTGAACCAAAATCCTATTATCAGGGCGAAACGATGAGTCGTTTTGCTTCTGCGGGCTTATTATTGTTATTTTTCGGTGGTTTATTCCAACATTTTCGGCAAAATGGGTTGTCAGAGGCAGAAACATTGCCTGAAAATCCGCCGATTCCAGACGAGCCAACACCTGTGAGAACGCCCTCCCCTACTCCAACGAAATCCGCAACGAATAAGCGGAAGTCATAAGAATTGGATTTATTGGATTACTTAATACCTGACAAAAATTAGAATTGGGGTTGATGGATGTACGGATTTTCACGGGATTCATACGGATTTTTGAATCTAAATCCGTATAAATCCCGTGAAAATCCGTGAAATCCGTACATCCATCAACCCCAAATTTCAACTTTCTCCTTTTTGAAAAAATGTAATAAAAAATAGTTGCGCACATACAACAAAAGGAGTATCTTTGGGCGCACTCTGACAGCTATCGAACAAACAAAACCATCATCAACAGCATTAAAATCTCTAAAATAAATTATTAGAAATTATTATCACTCATTAGTGATTGATAATTTCGATATTATAATTTTAGAAAAAATGTGTTGAATGGGCAAAACCTCTATTGGAACCATGACGGAAAAAGATTTTTTTGACCGTTTTGCCTATGACCCCAAAAAAGATGTCCTTGGAACGGGCGTGTTGGGGACGACTTACAAAGTTTATGACAAAAAAGAAAACCGATTTGTAGCCCTAAAAGTGGCGCGTGTCCGTGATGACAAAGGTGCTTTTTCCCTTGCGGATGAGGTCAACCTATCTCGTCAGTTGGATTATCATGCACATGTGGCGCGTTACGAGTTCGTTTTCCGAGTCGAAGAACCGGTGCCGACGGATTATGCCGTGATGGATTTTTATGAAGACGGGCATTTGGATGACTTTTTGCGCAAACATCTCGGTTCCATGAAAGAAGCGGAGATGCGGCTTTTACTGGAAGGTATTTTGGAAGGCATGCGGCATCTACATCAAGAAGGTGTGATTTTAAAAACCTTGCATCCTGCCGATATTTTGATGCACCGTTCTCGGGCGGGTGTCCCTGTGCCGAAAATAGCATCCTTTGGTTTGCGCCCTTTTCGCATGCCTGACGAAACCAATGCTGTTTTTTTTCCCGATACACCCCTAAATCCTGAATTGGCTTATGTAGCACCTGAGTTGTTGGCAGGCAAATCAGCGCGTTATCAATCTGATATCTGGTCTTTTGGGAGCATTGCGTGTCGCATTTTGACAGGAGAAGTGGCTTTTGGCGCACCCTCAAATCTCGTTACAACGAAGGCAATTGGCGAAATCAAACGCAAAATTATGGAAGCAGAGTTACCTACTTGTATGAAAACAGTCGATCCTATCTATCAACAAATGTTGTTGCGTTGTTGGACTCAATCGTTGGAAACACGAGCGAAATCTGCCGACGAATTATTAGAAATCATCCGAAATCCAATATCAGAATTAAACCCAATTGCGCCTATTGAAAAGACGGCTCCAACCGAATTAATTGATAATGAAGTTATTATAAATAAGATACAATCACCTAATGATAATCTTGCAACCCATTTGCTTTGGGTTGCAGGGCTGATTACCTTGTGTTTAGTGGGATGGTTTTCATTCAATGCTTTCAAACCATCGAATCCTTCCCATGAAACTTTAGCTTTTGATAGGGCGCGCAATGCAGGGACATTACCCGCTTGGAACGCTTATGTCAAACGGTTTCCACAAGGCAATTATGCGGGAGAAGCGCGGCGCGTGTCCGATTCATTGATCCATTTGAAATCCTATTATATGCAAAGTGCAAAAGCGAAGTTGAAAGCAGATGAAAAAGAAGGTGTACGATTGGAATATGAAAATATTTTAAAAATTGACCCCGATGATGCGGCTGTAAAACAATTGTTAGAACTATTAAGAACGGAATTATAATAAAACTTACTCAATAATCCTCTACGCAAACTTGGAACTGAACTCACTTATGTACAACGCACTAAGCAACAACCGTTATGGGTTATGGATACCCTTGCCCATTGATTACCAAATGAAAATGTATTTAAAAAAAACAATTATGAGTGGCTGCTTTTTAGGGTATCTGCTTTCACCGATTCTGACACATTGGTTTTTGCCGCACGAAAATCAAATTGAGCAGGTATCTGATGCTTCCTGTTACAGCTTTTTGATTCAAAAAGGGCAAGAGGCTTTTGCGGCGGGGCGGTATCATGATGCTTTGAAAAAATATGTAGCAGCCCGCGATTGTCCTGATAAACCAAGAGGTAATGATTTGGAAACGCGGATTCAAATGGTTTCAAATCGATTGTCTTCTCACAAAGGATCGCATGAATCAGCGCGAGAATTACCCCGTGCGCAACCTGTTAGAGAGCAGGAATCCACTCCTCTGACTCCAAAAGGGAATTATGATAGTCAAAATCTGGCAAAAACGCGGTATGAATTAGAGGCTGAAAAACTCAGAGCGGAACGGGAACGCATTACGGCACAAGCGCGAGACCGTCAACATGCGTCCGATATGCAAGATATTCAATTAAAATCGGCACTTCAAGCCGAAATGTCCGCTTGGGAAATGACCCAATCTGCCAATTCAGAAGCAACTTTATTAAAATATTTGGAAAAATATCCTAATGGATTATACTCCAAAGTAGCGCGGCAACAATTGTCGGCATTGGAAAACAAACCCAAAAGTGAAGTTAAAACGCCTATTTCCAAAAATGCGTCCGCCAGAGAAACCCTAAAATCCATAGAATTGGTTGAAATTGAAGGCGGACATTTTGCTATGGGCGATGCAAGTAGCCGATATGCAGATGAAAAACCAGTTCGGAATATGCAATTGCCTTCTTTTTACTTGTCCAAATTTGAAGTTACGGAATCCGAATGGTTTGCGGTCATAGGCAAATATCCTGCTGGTTCAACCGCAGGGAATTGTGCCATTTGTCCGATTCGGATGGTGAGTTGGCAAGATGCGCAAAATTTTATTGGGAAATTAAACACTTTGACAGGACAAACGTATCGTTTGCCAACCGAAGTTGAATGGGAATACGCCGCAAAAGGCGGACAATCAGGCAATGCGCGATTTTCAGGAAGCAATGAACCCGATGCCGCAGGTTGGTACGAGCGCAATGCAGAAGGGAAAGTGCATCCTGTGGGTCAAAAAAATGCGAATGAATTAGGTTTATTTGACATGACAGGCAATGTGCGTGAATGGTGTTTGGATTTGTACAATGAAAAAGCCTATGAAAAAACGACTCCTCCGCGTTTTGAATTGGGGACACAGCGCGTTTTTCGCGGTGGTAGTTGGGATGATGAAGCAGATTTTTGTCGAAATGCAGTCCGCGCAAGAGAACAACCGCATTATCGGGATGAACGGACTGGATTTCGATTGGCGCAAAATAAGTAACTCATGGTTTGAATTAGGATTCTTGGGATTTTAAGGATTTAATTGGGATTGATTTTTAGGATAAATCCTAAAAATCAATCCCAATTGAATCCTTAAAATCCCAAGAATCCTAATTCAAACAGCTACAAACAACAAGGGCGATACGCAAAGGTACCGCCCGTAGCAACTAAAATGTATGAAAAAAAACTCAACATCATTTTATAAATCATTAGGTTTTAAATATAAAATTTTATTATATTCCACCCGACAACTTTCTTAATTTATATCCTGCGAAAATCAAGCCAAAACGCATTTTTAGAATGCCTATTTTTAGGTAATTTAAACATTCTTTTTTTTATAAATCATTGAATCTTAATCGGAAATATTGCGTCAATGTCTGTCGCACCAGTTGTTTCTGGATTTGTTGCCGTTTTATCGGGCAAATGTTTCAACAAAATATTGATACTTCCATTACTTGCTGATTGAACCGTCCATGTGGTAGCCAAACCAACAGGTTTAAGATTTGCATCCAAATCCGTAATTTTAATACTTACATTCGCCGCACTTGGTTTAAACACGAATAAATGATCTGCTTTTTTATCGCGTATTTCCTGTGTTAAGTCTGATATGGGACTGACGGCTGCATTTAAAAGCGTCAATTCTCCCGTATAAACTTTGTTAGCAACCATTCTTATCGTATCCACTATCGGGGCAGCGGTGCCATTCGGGTCTTTTTTTTCCCAAGAGAATGTTTTTGCCACGCCTGATGCGTCTGTCAACTTTAATTGAATCGTTGTTACGACTTCTTGTTCTAATTGTTTGTCTTTACAAGCTGAAATTAGAACGATTGTAAAAAATAAAAAGTATATATAAAATTTCAAAAGGGTCTTTTTCATTGAAAATTAAGTTAATTTTAACACTTGACACAATTTTTTTACAAAAAGGTTTTAAGGTGAATGCCCACATTCCGTCCTGTTGCATCGGTAAAATACCTAAAACGGTCTAAATAATCTCGATAAACCGTATTTGCAAGATTATTTACCGTCAAATGGACTTCTGTAACTTTCCCAAACAACCTGCATTCCGCCCCCGCACTTGCGTCTATACGCACATAACCTTCGGGCGCGGCTTTGAAATCGGCAATGCTCAACGGCAATCGCTCTTGTTCAAAAACTTTGATAAAATGAATCGCACTATGCCATTTTTGGACTTTTTTGCCTTGCGGAACCCCTGTTTCTTCATAACGCCACTCACTTTCAACCTTTGTCGGCGGCATTAAGGGCAAATATTCGTTTTGCTTTACATTTTTAGCATAAAGCGTCGAATATTTGAGTTTACAAGAAACATGATTCACAACCTTCCAATTCAAAGACGCATCCATACCTGTTAAAGTTGCGTCGGTCTGTTGATAATCGAACTTAGGGAAGACCCCGCGAATCGTTACAATGATGCCTCGACGTTGCAATTGAGCGTTAAAATGGGTATCAGGCTCTACATAAATATAATTGGAAACAAGGTTTCTAAAAATATTAACTTGAAACTGTACTCTTTGTGACACGTATTCCAAATTAAAATCAGCATTCAATGCTTTTTCTGATTTTAAATTTGGATTACCCAATTCATAACTCGCTGTGCCGTGATGTACGCCTTTGCTATACAATTCGTTCACATTCGGGGCGCGCCAAGCCGTTGAAAAATTGGCAGTCACTTTTAAATCGTTTGAAAGACGGTAAATCCCGCCTACCGAAGTCGAAATATTGTGAAAATTTAACGTCGGATATTCAATTTGCTTGGTATTATCAACCTGCGTTTGTTGAAAATCGTATCGAATGCCAGCCTCTACTTCTAAAGGCTGTGGCTTTTTTTTATAACGCTCCGTCCAAAACGCTCCTAATTTATAGGAACGATAATCTGGAATTAAATTGCCCGCAAAAGCGCGATTGCGTTGAAAACTGCTTTCTACGCCCATGCTGCCTTGATAATTCCGAATCGTCCGATGTTCCCAATCTGCTTTTAGCGCAACTGTTGGCAATTCAAAACCTGCATCTGCTTGATTAAAATCCTTGCTCACGCTGCCAAACAAACGGTGTGCATCAAACTCCTGCCGAAGATTATATTGTCCACTCAATGCAATATTCATTTTTCCGATATTTTGAGTCGGAAAAGACCAATTTAATTTTGCCAAATCATGTGAAACCATTTGTGCAGGTTTCTGAATGGCATAAGCAAATGGGGTTGAATCGGCATCTGCGGGACGCGCTGCAGCAATCGCTCGTTCTAAATCCACAATATTCCCAAAATGTGACCCTTTTAAAATCCCTATTTTGGTATAAAAGTGATTATAAAAAAATTCACTCGTTAGAATACGTCCTTTATGTCGCAACGTCAACGCTCCATTCCAACGTTCAACCCCCGAATTTTGCAAAAAATAACTTGGCGTATTTAAATGACCCGATTTTTGAACCGAAGTTTGAACGCGCCATGACCAATTTTCGTGCAATTTTCCTTCTAACATGCCTGCGATTGCCCCGCCGCGCCCATTCGATTGACCCGACAAAAATACAAAACCATTCATGCCTATTGAATCGCGTAACGGATTAGGCTCTACCAAAATCACTCCGCCCATCGCGCCTGAACCATATTTCACCCCATTAGCCCCTTTCACCACCGCCATTTTACCTGCACTCAAAGGGTCAATTTCAGGTGCATGATCCATGCCCCAAGCCTGACTTTCTTGTCGAATCCCATTTTGAATCACTAAAACGCGGTCACCCGTAAGTCCCCGAATCATCGGTTTGGAAATCGTAGCACCCGTATTTAAAGCAGTAACACCGTTGATTTGCTTCAACATTTCGCCTAAATTAGCACTGCCTCCCGACAATAATTCTGTAGCAGAAAGTTCAGACCGAATTTGAATCGATTCTAAGACTCGTTTTGTACCTGTGACGACCACACTTTGTAGGAGTTGAGGGCGATGTTGTAAGACAAAAAGAGTCTCCATATCGCCATCGATGACAAGCCCTTGCGTTTTGTGTTGACATTCAATATGCGTCAACGTAAACGTATAGGATTTGTTACAAAGATTTTCTAAGGTAAAACGACCTTTTTCATCTGCCACTGTACCGCGTTGCAATTCAACGACATACACATTCGCAAAAGGCATTGGATGATTTTCATTATCCGTAATGACTCCTGTGAGGGTATGCTTACAATCTTGTGCAACAGCCATTTGCGCTGACACAGGAAAGTAGCCGAATAGCAACAAGCATGACATTATGCCGTTGCGCACCATCTTTCATAATTGACTTAATAGATTAATAATCAAATAGTTATCTCTAAATTATCATTAAACGATGGGCGGTCCGCGTAAAAAAAGATGACTTGGATGATGGTCAAAAAAACGCGATGTATCGTTAAAACAACTATTGGTTCGCTGAACCAAGACATATCGTTTTAATTTCAGAAAGAAAGGTAAGTCAAAAGTAGAAAAGCTGAAATCGCAAAGATTACATTCGTGAGTCGAATATTCTTCCCCATGAATATGTTTTTCATTCCCTTGTGCATCACAAACTTTGCGTTCATGCTCCTGATGCGCCAACAAAAAGTGCATATCTCTCGCGGCGAAAGCCCCGAGCAGCAATAACGCCAAAAATGCGCCCCGCCAATGGATATGATATTTTTGTCTCATTAAAAAAGGGTAGTTTTTATTTTAAAAACGATTTTGATGCAAATAAAAGCATTTTTGCGCAAAAAACAATTTTTTTTTCCTTTTTTGACAAAAAAATTACAATTGCTCAAACTTGAATGACTGTTTTTGATGGAATTGTATGATTTTCGGGCATTAAAATTAATAATAATTTTTATTCAAACGTCCCTAAAATATAACAAAATTTGCCTCCTTTTGCGGGTAGAATCAAAACCTTCTATCATTTATACTTTTATAAACCTTTGATTATCATTACAATAAAAATGTTTCAAAACGTTTTGAAAAAAAAAATCTATTAGAAACCTTGTCACGAAAGCCTGCAAAAGCGGTATCACATAATACTCGACGCGTTGTTTATTTGTAACACAATTACCGCTTACTCAATGAGATGCGGCGTTAACTTGGATTTTAAAAACATACTAATGAAAACTACACCTTTTTTATATCGAGCCTTACTGACAGGGGTGGCAATTTTTGGAAATATGGCTGTCACAGAAGCGCAACCGCCGAAAGCGATTGCTTCTAACAAGAGTCTTCCAAATAGCAAAACCGCCGTGCCTGTTAGTATTGACCGACAGTTTAAGCGAGATGCGGCGCGATTAGCGTTGCGCTTGGAGTTAGAGCGCGAAGATGCGCGGACATTGCCCGCCGCTATTTCCCGCGAAAACCTAAACGGTATCCACAAAGCGTTGGCTTCGATTTACACAAATGATGAAACTGGAAAATCGTTAGCTCGTTGTAATATACACACTTTTCCGAATCCGTCTATTGACCATTTGGTAGTGATTTACAAGCGAAATGCAGATTGGGCTGCGCCTTTGCGTCAAGGGATTACGGAAACAACTAACAAAACGTTTAATAATTTGCTGGATCAATACGATTTGGCAATTGAAAAACACGTTCAATGGAATGATGCACAAGATGCGTTGACGATTCGCTCCAAAGAACCGATGAATATGGCAGCTTTGGCGACTGCGTTTGAGCAGATTCCGGGCGTTGTACAGATTGACTTAGGACTACCGAAATTCGGTGGCAACGATATAAAGGCTCGACGCTTAACAGGCGGTTGGGAAATTGAATTTGTTTTACAATTCGGCGCTACTAATGCAACCAAATCACACTCATGGAAGTATAAAGTCACCGATTCAGGCAATGTTTCATTATTGAAAGAAGCCGGTGACCCACTTCCTGCATGGATGCGTTGCGATAGCGAACCTAAAAATTTGCTTTCCAGAGGATAAAAATGATGCTTCAGTTTACAGGACGCTGCGATAGAAATCGCAGCGTTTTGTTTTTTTAGGCACCTTTTTAAACAAAATGACGCATTTTTTGTATTTTTGCGCCATGAAAATTCATGCTACTATCGAAAAAATTGAATATGATGCTTTGCTTGTTGAAACTTTGCCCAGTTTTGACTTGTCCCGTTTTAATATCAATGATGCAATATGATAAAAAGCCCATTACGCTATCCTGGCGGAAAAAGCAGAAGTGCAGAAAAAATTGCTTC
>JBDLWG010000265.1:0-5193 GCA_039804385.1 Bacteroidota bacterium | reverse complement strand
TTCGTTCTATTTTTCAAACTTGTGTTCATTGAATTTTTTTTAATTCAATGAACACAAGCCCAACGATGCTAAGTAGTCGCGCCGTAATAAATTATCAAAAAAACCGCGCCAACGTCGGCGCGGTTGCAACCCTATCCATTACCCACAGAATGATTATCGGTATTCAAATCATTTTGCAAAATAAAAAGGTGCATAGCACCGCAACATTTGTAGAAAAATGGAATTAAAACCCGCATTGGAGGTGCGTAGCACCGTAACATTTGTAGCAAAATGGAATTAAAACCCGCATTGGAGGTGCGTAGCACCGTAACATTGGTAGAAACGATGGGAATGTTACGGTGCGACGCACCTCCAACGCGGGTTCCAATTCCATTTTGCTACAAAGGTTGCGGTGCTACGCACCTTTTTTGATTCTGTGGGTAATGGATAGGGTTGCAACCTCGCCGACCTTGATTCGGCATAAATTCCATCATTCCTAATTCAAATGATTATTCAATTTCGCCTTCCCACTTTGCAATGACGACGGTTGCCAAACAATTTCCTAACATATTCGTCCCCGTTCGCACCATATCCATTAAAACATCTACGCCCAAAATGAGGTAAATAGGCCATTCTGGAATCCCAAATTGCCCAATCGTTCCCATCAAAATAATCAAAGATGCCCGCGCAACACCCGCAACCCCTTTGCTCGTTATCAATAACGTCCCCAAAAGCGTCAATTGTTCGCCCCAATGCAAGGCTACACTATGGTCGGTCGCCTGCGCCACAAATATCGCCGCGCAAGACAGATATAACGTAGAACCATCCAAATTAAAACTCATCCCTGTCGGCAACACGAAGGAAACAATCCGACGCGGCACGCCATAGGCTTCCATCGCCTCCATCGCAGGCGCAAGTGCCGCTTCACTCGAAGCCGTACTGAACGCAATTGATACAGGGGTTTTAGCCGATTTCCAAAAACGAACCACATCAATTTTGAACCACCACATAATCGAACCAAATACAATTACGACAAATGCAAATAATGCCCCATATAAAGTTCCAATTAATTTCAACATCGGAATAAAAACATCCGCACCCATCACGGACACCGCAGATGCCATCGCGCCCGCTACGCCAAAAGGCGCGAAATACATGACAATATTCGTAAATTTGAACATGACCGCCGCCAAACTTTCGCAAAAATGAATCATCCGAACTTTATGTTCGCCGCCCGCCATATTGATGCCTAAGGCAAACAAAATACTAAAAATCACAATTTGTAAAACTTGATTTTCAGCAATGGATTTGGCAATATTTTCAGGAAACATATGTGCAATAATGTCTTTCCAATCCTGCTTTGGAGGCTTATCGGCAATGATTTTAGCATCTGCCATGCGTTTTTGAAGCGAATCAATGCTCCGTTGAACCACCGCAGGACGGTCTGTTTCGGCAGTCGTTTCATAAACGTTTAAAAACTTTTCCGTTTCGGCAACCACCATCGGCGCGGCAACATCTTTCCAATCTTTCTTGACCGAAGCCGTTTTAGATTGAAATTGCATTGCTTTTTCGCGGTTGATGCGCGGGTCATCACCCGCTTTCGTGATGTTTATCGCCACCAGACCAAAAACCAATGCCAACGACGTGACCACAATAAAATAACCAAACGCTCGTGCGCCCATGCGCCCAATGCCTTCACCACTGCCGCCCGCAATGCCCATAATCAAGGTTGCGAAAAGCAACGGTGCCACAATCGTTTTAATGAGTTTCAAAAAAACTTTGCCTAAAATGTCTAAATCTTTGCCCACTTCTGGGAAAAAATAGCCAATCAACCCGCCAATGACCAAACTGGCGAGAATCCAAAATGTTAAATTGCGATTCATATATTTCTAAATTAATTTAAATTTAAATTTAAGGTTGTAAAAATAGCAAAACTTTTGGATGTATCGTTTAAAACTGCTTTTTGTGATTTTATTTTCGATGAGTTGCGTAAAACATAATATTTGTCAAAAAAATATTTTTAAAACAATTAGGATAATTCGGGTAGAAGTTTCAATTTGCCCCCGATTTCTATATTCTTCATTTTAACTCCTACAATACCGATGAAAAGAGGGTTTTCACCGACGTTTTTATGCGTGTGTATTTTGTTAAGTGGTTGTGGTAATGCTTTTCGGTTGAACGATGCTGCGCAAATCGTCCCCAAAGAATCGCAACGCATCACGCGCATTGATTTGAAAAAAATCAATGGTAAATTGGATAAAAAAGCGATTCAATCTTTTTCAATGTTCAAAACCTTGCGCGAACAGTTGGGCAAAGGTAAAAATGCCGCTTTTTCAAAGATTTTGTTGGATGCTGATAAATCGGGCGTTGATTTCAATCAACATGGCTATTGGGTGAAAGACAATGACCGCAATCATTTATATTTTTTATTGAGCAATCCATCTGATTTTGCCAAAATGTTGCGCGAAAGCGATTCTAAACAACAGATTCGCAAAAGTAATGGTGTACAATTCATTGGAAATGATAGCTTTATGTTATCATGGAAGGGGAATGCGGCGGTGATGAGTATGCAATCCAGTTTGGGGAATATGAGCAAATCGCTCGGAAAAATGTCCAAACAAGTGCCTTATAATCAAAAACCTGAAGTCGCGGCTGCCCCGATAGACCCTGTTGCTTTGTTCAATCTGAGTCCTACACGGTCGGTTTTGACGGATGCCGCCTTTCAAAAAGCCATGATGGGCAATCACGATGTGGCGAGCTATTACAAATGGGGGCAATCCATCCAAAGTCAGTTGAGCAGCATCCCAGGCATCGGCGAAATGATGGGCAAAACGGGTTATGAAGACTTAGTGGTGACTGGTTTCACTGATTTTTCAAAGGGACGGATGACAAGTCACACTGATTATCAACTCACGGATTCTTTGAAAAAGCAATTGAGTTTGTTTTTTAAACCGCGTGTGCAAACCGATTTTAGTCGTTTTATGAATCATCCCAATAATATTGTCAATGTTGCTATGTCGTTGAATACCAATTATTTAGTATCCAAAATGGGCGATTTTGATAATATGTTACCGATGGCAGATTCAGCGAAATCAATGTTTAAAGAAGCATTGAAATCCATGCACGGTGATATGTTGTTTTCGATTCGGATGGATACGGCAGGCATTCACCCGATTTTGGTCATGCCGACCCAACAAAAAAAAGCAGTTGAAAAAACATTGAAACAAATGTTGGTGAATAAGCAATTGACGATGGATTCTGTTGGTGTTTATACATTGGTCAAAAAACCAGATACCATTGCAAAATCAGCGTTTCCAACCGTTCCTGCGCCCTCAGATGCTGGAATAAAAAAAGCATCGATTCCGACAGAATCATCTGATAATCAAACCATTACAATTGAAAAAGATACTTTAAAGGATACACCTACGGATTCATTGAACATGGATGCCGATATTGAAATGCCGCCACCTAATGCGGATATGCCCAGCCCCAATCCTTTAAAAGGCAAAGCAGGGTTTAAAATGAATCGAATGTTATGGCAAAATGATATGTTGATTATGACGGATTCGAGTTCCGCAGAAATCATGCGTCAAGCCTTAGATAAACCGATTGAAGCCATCGAAAGTACTACGGAATTGGCAAAATCAGCTTTTGGGCTGCATTTGAATTTAGATGCTGCATTAAGTTCGGGATATCCAGCGATTATGTTGGTGAAAATGATGCTACCTAATTTGCCTATTTCGGATTTACGCATGACAATGGGCGATAAAGGCGCGGATATAGTCATTACCAGTGCTGAAAAAAATGAAAATATTATGATGACTTGGTTGCGTTTTGCCAATCAAATCGGTGGTTTTTTTGGCAGTATGTTGAATGCACCCATAGAACCGAATGAGGACGAAAAGAAGTAATTTTTAAACGTGGATTTTTTGGATTGTAATAAGGTTGATTTGAAATAAACTATCGAAACGTAAATAATTGATAATCAGCGTATTCGTATCGAATCAAGGTCGGCGAGGTTGCAACCTCGCCGACCTTTTGGATAGGTTTTTTCAATTGAACTCCTTACAATCCAAAAAAACCACGTTTGAAAATTCACTATTTCTATTAAATTTTTACCATTAAATCTTGTAATTTTGTGTTTCACATTTAATTTAAAATGAATCCAATCCAAGTAGCGTCAACTCTTAATACCATTCAGCGAAAAGCACCAACAACGCATCCTATAACTTTGGAGAATTATCTTAAACGGGAAGCATTGTCACCCCATAAAAATGAATATCATAACGGACAAATCGTAAAAATGCCAGGTGCCAAAGCCAAACATAACCAAATCGCTATGCAAACAGGAGCCGCCTTAATAACGGCTACGGAAAATCTCGAATTGATTTATCTGGTTTATAATAGTGATATGAAAATTTACATTCCTGCTTACAATCAAGCCGTGTATCCTGATGCAGTGGTGGTTTGCGAAACGCCTTTGTATTGGAATAATCGAGAAGATATTATTTTAAATCCTGTTTTGATTGTCGAAGTATTGTCAAAAAGTACGAAATCTTATGATAGAGGTGATAAATTTTTAAAATATAAAACGATTCCTTCTTTTAAAGAATATGTTTTGGTGAGTCAAGATAGCTGCTCTATTGAAACTTGGCATCGAGAAGCTCCTGGATTATGGCGCGAAACGATTATTGAAGGTAGGGATGCCATCGTGCATTTGGCATCATTGGGTTGTGATATTGCTTTAAACAAAGTGTATCGAAATGTTTCTTTTTGAATTAAGTATGAGGCGAATGAATGTTAAGAATTAAGGATATAGGTGTTCTTAATTCCTAACATTCATTCCTGATTCAAATGATCAACGTTTCCAAAACAAATTGACTCGATTTTTTGCATTTTCCCGAATATTCATATAAAACATATTGTAATCGCCCATATGATAATTGTGTGTCCGAATCAATGAACTGCCTGTAAACGAAGGTTTTTTAATCCATAAAATGCCATCATGGACTTGTGCATCCACCATATTCGTTTGCAATTTGTTGAATTTCAAAAAAACGGAACCTTGATTTAAAGTTGCGGGCGCGTAAACCGTATCCATTTTCCAAGTCAACGGGTTTGTAACCACTATATCATTGTCTTTTTTGTGAATTGCGGGATAAAAACCGCGTTCAAAAGTGCGCCAACTGCAAAAACAGCTTGTTTGTTCAGGCG
>JBDLWG010000264.1:0-5203 GCA_039804385.1 Bacteroidota bacterium | reverse complement strand
GCCCCGACTTCTGCAATTAAATCTTTCAAAAAGGCTTCCAACTCATTGGCAGACAATGCTTTAGGCAAATAATGTTCCAAAACCGCAATTTCTGCTCTTTCAATGATTGCCAAATCAGGGCGATTTTGCTTTTCATAAATGCCCAGACTATCTTTTCGTTTTTTGACCATTTTCTGCACCATCCCGATAGCTTTATCCTCCGTCAATTCCGTACCGCGTGTTTTTTCATCGGTGTTGTACAACAAAATTTCGGCTTTAATGGCGCGAACCGTGCGAAGAGCCACTTCATTTTTGGCTTTCATCGCCTCTTTCAAGTCATGATTGATTTTTTCTGGAAAAGTCATGATTACAATAATTTTAAAAATTGAACATATAAATCGTAATTTTCAGTGTCGAAACACACAAAAATCACCTTTTCAAACGCATCAGGATATTGGTCTAACAGGGCTTTAACGGTCGTTATCGCCGTTTTTGCCGCCAAATCTTTCGGAAAATGATAGACTCCCGTACTAATATTTGGAAAAGCCACTGTTTTCAACCCATTTTCGACACAAAGTTCCAAACTGCTCCTATAACAATCCGCAAGCAAATTTAGTTCCCGTTCTGCCCGATTGCCCCCATTCCAGATGGGTCCGACCGTGTGAATCACTTTTTGAGCAGGCAATCGCCCTGCGGTTGTGATGACGGAATGCCCCGTTTTACAACCGCCCTGCTTCAAAACGATTTGATAACATTCCTCCAAAATGGTTTTGCCGCCTGCGCGGTGAATCGCTCCATCCACTCCGCCGCCGCCCATGAGCCGACTATTTGCCGCATTGACGATGGCATCTGCCGCTACTTTCGTAATATCGCCTTGTAAAATGCTTATTTTTTCAATCATTTTTTGAAATTTGGATTTCAATTGAAATCCAAAAATGAAAACACCACTTGCCACAAATTTGGTTTTCAATTAAAATCATGCGGTATGAGGGAATCCATTTCTTGGCTACTCAATGGTTATTCCTAATTCAAGCAACAATGGTTTGTTGAAATAATTGAAAATCACTTTTTTATCCATTTCAATTTTCTTTGATTCCACTATATCTTGTACCATTTTTTAAACCATAACCACTATCGGCGGTCACAACTGTTAAACAATCAGTCCATTCCCGATGACAAAAGGATTGCACTTGACGAACCCCACTAAATTGGCAAGAGATTTTCCCTCTCGACACCAATTTATAAGGGCTTGGATGACGATTTCGCTTTTATTTTTCACACCACTTTTGGTGCAATTTTCTCTCCAACAATTGCTACTCTTATCAAAGCAGCTTCAAAAGCATCATTTATTGGATTATCTGGATCGTATCCAAAATCCAGATAATCCAATCCATCCAAGTTAAAAATCCTGTATTTTAACCTCAACAAAATATTTCCATCGCCCTAACGTTTTATGAACACTTAACCCCCTTTGGTTATTTTAATCCAATATTGTATCCTAAATGATTGTCAATCAACGATTTAGGATACATCTTATTTTAATAAAAATAATTTTTAAAGCGGCTCTAAAGAACCCAAAGGTATCCACCGAGATAGGGTTTCAAATGTTTTTTTTTCAAAATAATACGCGTCTCTATGCCTTAGAATCATGTAAAAAACTTACATTTGCCCTTGACATAAACCCTATCAACCCCTAAAACCAATACAAAATACGTTTTTTAAGTAAAAATTACCTTTTTAATTTTGTTAAATTACAATCTGATATGAAAAATATTTTACTGGTGTGGTTCGGTATGCTGCCTCTGTTGCTGCCCGCCCAAAATCAAGCGGCAAAATCCGTGAAAGCGGCTCCGATTGATGCCCGCATTTACGCCGCTTATGGGCAAACCTATGTGGACAAAGTGGCGCAAACCAATCCCTTCCTCATTCAATATTGGACTTTTTATCTGGATAATGCGTTTTCCATCATGGACGTTCCAACCGAAAAAGAAGATGCACCAACCAATCATCCTATCATCAAAATTGATAACTTAAAGCAAATCAATATTTTACAATTAGAACAAAATTTAACTATCAAACCTCAGTGGGACCGATTAAGCATTTATCGCATTCAAAATACGGATAAATTATTGGTTTATCAACCCACTGATAATTTCGTACGCGCCTTGAACGAATGGCGAAAAACATTTTGAATGAGGCGTTCAAAAAAAACCTGCTAAAATAGCATCACCTTTCAATTAATAATTCTTATAATGAGAAGATATTACTTATGCTTGTTGTCTCTCGGTGTATTGCTGAGTCGGGGGGCGGCACAAACGGATGTTTTGATGCGCACGGATACGGTGCGCACTTGTTTTGCTAAATTTACGGATTCGGGCGGACTCAATGGCGCGTATGGCGCGAATGAGAATCATACCATCGTCCTTTGCCCGCCTGCGGGACAAAATCCTGATTCGAATCGACTTTCCATTTCCTTCAATAGTATTGACTTGGCGGCGGGCGATATGCTCTGTTTTTTTGATGGGATTGGTACGAGTGCGCCCTCTTTGGGCTGTTTTTCCAATTTCACAGGGTCGTTGCGCCAATTGATTCGGGCAACCGCGCCCAATACATCGGGTTGTATTACCGCTACGTTTAATAGCAATGCCACTGAACAAAAAACGGGTTGGGATGCGAATATCATTTGCGATTACGCTTGTCAGACGTTTTTGGCAAAAATCGATTATTCATCACGCCCGATTGTGCCTGTGGATACGGGTTGGATTGATTTGTGTATCAATGAACCGTTAGTTTTACGCGCCAAAGGGGTTTATTTGCAAAATGACCAACCGCGCCATCAATCGGATTCGACGACGGAGTTTGTCTGGAACTTTGGAGACGGGCGCGTTACAACCGTAAGTCAATCAGTAGAACGCAGTTTTCCCAAACCTGGCGGTTACATTTTACAATTGCAACTAACGGATACCGCTACCAAGTGTAAAAATATCAATTTTATCAATCAACGGATACGCGTTTCGCCCAAACCGAAGTTTCAATTGGCGAATATTCCTGCTCAGGTTTGTGCGAATACGCCTGTGCGTTTAAATTCAGTGGTGAATGCTCAAAATAGTTCCTATAATGTGGGCGTACAAGCGGGTTCGGATAGTTTTCCAGTGGGGCGGCAGCGTTCCGACTCTTTAACGTTGCCCGATGGAAATGGGCGCGAATATCGAACTACGTTGCGATTTAACGATTTCTCACCAGGGCAAAGTTTGACGAATATCAATGATTTATTGGGGATTTGTGTCAATATGGAGCATTCATGGGTTCGAGACCTTGAAATTTCGATTCTCTGCCCCAATGGACAACGTTCTATTTTGCACAATTTCACGACGGCGAGTGGGAATGAATGGTATTTGGGGCAACCCAATGACGGAGATACGGGGGCGAGACCTATCCCCGGAAACGGTTTTGACTATTGTTGGACACCGATGGCTACCCAAACTTGGCGAGATTATATGGCGGCAAATCCAGCAGCCGTCGCGCCGCGTACGATTCCAGCAGGCAATTACGCGGCGGCTCAACCGTTGACCAATTTAGTAGGTTGCCCCATGAATGGGGATTGGTCTTTGGCAGTACGCGACCTTTGGGCGGGCGATAATGGTTTTATTTTCTCTTGGCGGATTGATTTCAATCGGCGTTTATATCCTGCGATTGAGACCTTTTCGCCTCAAATTGTGCAACATTATTGGACGGATAATCCCTTTATCACGCAAAATAATCAAGATTCGATTGTAGCCATTCCGCGCAATGCAGGAACGGCAAGTTTCACGTATCGAATTGTGGATGATTTCAATTGTACGCATGATACGGCGGTGAATATCAAAGTTTTGCCTTTTACGAGTCCCAATTGTTTTAGTTGTGACCCGCATTTCAACGATATGCGCGATACAGCGATTTGTGCAAGTAGTTCCGCAAGGTTGGGTAAAACGTTACAAGATAGTCTAAATCAAAGTATTACATTTGAGTCTTTTCCCTATAAGATATTGAGTAGTTTTACCAATCCGTTAGCGAATCCGGTGATTGCATCGGTGAATATTAATAGTATCAAACCGTTGACGATTACAGACGTTTATACCCAAGTGGATTCCGTTTGTGTGGATTTGAATACGCGGTTTCCTGCGGATATGGTTTTCAAACTCAAAGTACCCGGTATTGCTTCTACGTTGTTATTGACCAATTCGCCCGCGATTAGTTCGGGGCGGAGTTTGCGGGTTTGTTTCAGTCCGAATGGGGTTGCTCCATTGGGTTCGGCAACGCCTGTACCGCCGATTGGCATACCTTACAGAGGCGTTTATCAAATTCAAGGGGGCAGAACGGCTTGGGCTGCCTTGAACGGTGCAACGGTCAATGGCGATTGGCAATTGCAAACGGCAGATGTCAGTGGAGGCAATTTAGATACCCTTTTGCGCTGGTCGATTACGTTGAAAAATCAGAATAAGGTCAAATATACTTGGACTCCTTCCACAGGACTTTCGTGTACGGATTGCCCCAATCCAGTGGCAACGCCGACCGTCAATACTCGATATATTGTGAGTACCATTGACAGTTTTAGGTGTCCCCATAAAGATACGGTGAATGTTGCTGTGACGCGCCAAACGGCTGCACCGCTGGTATTGACCGATATTATGGGCAATGGCTTTATTGTTTTTACTTGGAATGTCATTGCTGGAGCAACCGCTTATGAAGTCAATGTGAATAATACAGGCTGGGTCGCAGCGAGTCGCCCGCTTACACCAGCACATCAAGTGTCGGGTTTGCGGACGGATGATGTGGTGAATATCCAAGTTCGTGCAGTCATGTCGCCTGCGAATCCTTGTGGAGTGGCGATTGCCACAGCGCGGCAGGTTTATGGGGTTGCTTGTTTGTTCGATTTGCGATACGACAGTACGCAAACACAGCCGATTGTCTGTTATGGTGGCGGCACACGGATTAATCTCTCGTCTTATAACGCTACACAACCCACCACTTATTCGATTGATGGGGTTACGTCTGGAACGCAAAATCCGATTTTTTCGGATATTCGAGCAGGGTATCACCGAGCGATTGGGGTGGATAATGATGGCTGTGCCGATACGCTTTATTTCTTTTTACCACAACCGTTGCCGATTCGGGACTCTTTTCGCATCGATTCCGTGAAATGTCGCGGGACGAATACGGGAACGATTACCACTTTGGTCAGTGG
>JBDLWG010000263.1:0-10676 GCA_039804385.1 Bacteroidota bacterium | reverse complement strand
GCGGGTGGGAGATGATAGGTCAGAATATTACCACTTTTCCAGATGGGAAAATTGGCATTTGCCGTCCTTTCAATCGCATCCCTGCGTGTATCTATAAATCGAATGAAGGCGATATTTGCATCGAACATTTAGGTAATTTCGATATGGGCGGTGACCAAATGACGAATGAACAACACGATACGATTATTGCATTGAATGCGATGTTGTGTATTAAGTTGGATTTATTCCCTTCGATTGACGAAATTGTGTATCATCATTGGTTTGACGCGGATACAGGAGAAATGATTGGTAGCCCGAATCCCAATCAAAAATCGTGTCCGGGTACGAATTTTTTTGGTGGTAACACGACTGAAGCCGCCGAAGAAAACTTTTTGCCTTTGGTTCGATTGAAAATTGGTGAATTGAATACGCCCTCGAATCCTAAATTGAATAAAAATAAAATTCAACGCGGTTTGGTTATTAGCAATGATGCTTTGAATGTGCGAGATGCGCCCAATATGACAGGAAAAATAGTAGATAAATTACAACGAGGGATTCAAGTTGGGATTTATGAAGAAAAAAGTGGTTGGTATCGAGTGGATAGGTTGTATAATCGCTGGGTTGCTTTAAAATATATTCGTAAAGTTACTATATAATCCAATTTGCGCGGCAGGGTTTGAATTAGGATTTTTAGGATGATTTGGATTCCATTGGGATTGATTTTTAGGATTTTATCCTAAAAATCAATCCCAATGGAATCTTAAAAATCCCATAAATCCTAATTCAAACCTTACCGCACAACTTAGGTTATATAATTCTTGAATTAGGAATAAAGGAATTATTTTTTGGTTACTAAGTAAAAAGTTTTAAAATTACCTCTATCGGTGCGCCAACCTGTTATGGTATCTACTTCGGTTTGAATAGGGCTGTTTTGCCAAATGCTTGCATTATCTTCATCGGTGATAAAAATGCGATAGGTTGGATTGTTGAAAGAGGTGTTAAAATCGCTTATTGTTTTGTAGGGAATGCCTGCCCGACTTAGATATACTGGAATGCTTGGCAAAGCATAATTAAAATCAAAGATGACTGGCGCTATTGTATTTTGTAATTTTGTTTTAGCTATCATTTTTTGAACCACTGTCATTGATAATTGTCGATGGGGCTCAATTGCGGGAATGATTAATATCCAGATAATGGCATTTAAAATCAATCCTGCTGTTGCATAAAAATAAGGTTTAAAATAATTAATGTATAATAATTTGATTTTCAATAAATGATACATTCCAATTATTATAAAAAGTATTGCTAATAACCTACTTGGGAAAATTAAAGATTCAAAAGGCAATTGTTTCTTCAATAAAAAGAGCGCAATCCCTGCCCCGATTTGAATCAATCCTGAAAAAATATTTAAAAAAGCAGGCATTTTTGGATGCGTTGCAATCAATCGCCCAATTGAAGTAACCAAAATCGGTAATGCTGCCAATGCGTAAGCGGGCAATTTACTGGGTAGGCATTCATAGAAAATCCATCCGCAACTTATCCAATATAAATTGAGTCGATGGACGTTTTTTTCAGCAATACTTTGTGTTTTGTTAAAAGGATGGGTAAAAATATCATAAACGCTTTTGAAAAAATAAGGCAATAAAAGGATGAAATTGAACGCAAATACCCCAAAATAGTATCCAAAAGGACCCGTTTGTCCAAAAACGCTGCCTGAAGTGCGTTTAAAAATGTACCAATCCAATAACCATTGTATGAAAATGCCGCCATCTGCTATCCATGCCATGCGTCCCCAAACCAATAAAGGGATGAATGGCAAAAATAGGAGTAACCCGATTTTCAAAGATTGCATTTTGTTATCATCCAATAAGAATTTTAAAAAAATACTCCCGCCCACTGTTATTAAAATGGGTGGACCTTTGACCAATAAACCGATACTGACGATGCTTAGAAGTCCCCCTAAATAACGCAATTGATTGGTTTTCAAATATAATTGTAATAAAAAATAAGCTAATGTGGTACAGCATAAAAGGGCGGCATCTGTCAAAGCAATTTTAGCAAATAAAAGGGGGAGGATGGATACCATGAAAACAAGGCAACTCCATTGGGCGATTTCTTCCGAAAATAATTTTTTTCCGAATCCCCAAAAAGTCAAAAGCGTTCCTAAAATGCACAAACAAGTAGGCAATCGCGTTGCAAATTCGTTTTCACCAAACAGTTTATACGATAAAGCAATTGCCCAAAAATGAAAAGGTGTTTTTCGATGTGGCTCACTCCATTCAAAATCGGGGGTTATCCAATCACCTGTTTTAAGCATCGTGTGCGCAAAGCCTGCATAAGCAGACTCATCTTGTTCCCATAAAACAATTTGGTCGTTTTTGTAAAACAATAAAACCGTGAAAAGCATAAAAGTTATAATCAGAGAACGATATTTCATTACTTGTAATGGCGGATTCAAAAGATTAAAAAGAATACATAAAAAAAACTCGCGCCAAGTTATGACCTTGACGCAAGTTTTGAATGATTTATCAATAAATGTCGTAATTTTATTTTACTGTTTTATGATTTTTCCGATATTGTTGGAATTTCCAATTTTGATAAAATACAGACCTGCTGCAAATGTTGAAATATCTAACGTTTGCGTCATGGATTGATTTAACTCAAATTGTTGAATAATTCTGCCATTCACATCTGAAAATTGAACGATTTGACCTAAGTATTTAGGCGTTTTAAAATTGAAAATCAATACGTTATCCGTCGGATTCGGCGAAATCACCAATGCGCCTTCTTGGTTAAATTCTTCGGTAGCCGTAAAATTTAACGCAATTTGTTGAGAAGTGCCTCTGCCACAATATTGATTATAAGCTAACAGCGATACATTATACGTTCCGGGCGTTGTATAACGGTGTGCTGTCGGATTTTGCAAGGTTGAGGACGTATTATCTCCAAAATTCCAATTAAAATTCTGTGCGCCAGTTGTCAAATTTTCAATTGAAATGACATTATCCGATAATTTGAAAATATTGAAAGCAGGGCGCGGTGGATTATTCACTTTAATGTAAAAAGAATCTCGTAATTCTGATGTACCAACACCATTACTCACCGTTAATAAAACGGGCCAAGTGCCAACGGTATCATATTGAATAATCGGATTGGCGATATTTGAGGTACGCGGACGACCGCCCGGAAATTGCCAATACCAATTATTCACATTCAGCGCATTAATCGTATTGAATTGAACCGTCATGGGTAGGCAACCTTGTGTATAATTGGCAGCAATTTGGGCAGTTGGCAAAGCCAGCATGATGACTGTATCTCTGTAAATGCTTGAACCACAATTGTTTGTAGCGGTTAAGGTAATTACAAAAGTCCCTGCACGGTTATACGTATGGCTTGGATTGGATTGTGTAGAACGCGCTGTGGCATCTCCAAAATCCCAATTATAACTCACGCCTTGTGCGGTTCGATTGGTAAAAATGACATCTCGACCTGTCCGATTCATCGTGAAAAAAGCCATAGGCGTACCCGTTACTCGAATGTATTGTGGGCGCAACATCGTATCCCGTCCGTTTGGATTGGAAACAATCAAGGTCACATCATAAGCACCACCTACAAAATATTGGACAATTGGATTGCGTTGATTAGAAACAGATGGCGTTCCACCCGGAAATTCCCAATACCATTGAGCTGCATTATTGGACGATTCATTATTAAATTGAATGGTTGCATGCACACAAGTATCGGTCGTTCCTGCAATAAAACGAGCAATCGGTGGCGTATTGAGCGATACCAATCGAGTGAGGACATTCGTATCGCAACCACTAATTGCTTTGAGCGTAACCGTGTAATTGCCTTGCGCCGCGTAGGTGTGTGTTGGATTTTGGACAGTACTTAATGGTGTATTATCGCCAAAATTCCAAATATAGGACAATGCTAACGTTGATTGATTGTTAAAAGTAATGGTATTGCCCGCCGCATTGCTCGTAAAAGCTGCATTTGCAGCAGGTGAAACCGTCAAAGTACCCACCGTAGAAGTCAAAACCGTGCCTGTGCAATTGGTAATAATGCACCGATAGCGATATTGATCCATAAGTGCAGTGACATTAGTGACTTGCAAAGTGGCAGTTTGCGCACCTGAATACGTTGCATTATTTGAAATCGGCTGAAAACCGCCTGACGCTTGACCTACTTCCCACTGATACACGACATTTACGCCAACGGCTGTAACGCTCATGGAAAAATTGCGATTCGGGCATGCTGCAAGAGAGTTCGGTTGTCTATTAAAAGCGAGACTTCGACTCACCGTTTCGGAGGCATTGACAATATTATCATTTGCCGTCAAAGTAGCTACTTGTCCGCCACTACCTGCGCCACCACCTGTATTACAAGTTTCCGTAGAATTGATACTCTGACCTGCAACGCCGCCTGTGAAAGTGGAAGTCGGGGTTGTGCCAGTTGTTTTTAATAATATTTTGCCGCCGCCGCCACCACCACCTGGTCCCGTACAACGGTCTGCATTGCCATTATCACTATTTCCGCCAATGCCTCCTTTGGTTTCAAGGGTTAATGCGCCCACGATTCGACCTTCTAACAAGATAGTGCCGCCTGCGCCGCCGCCGCCGCCGCCTTGTCCACTGCCCACCGTACCATTTTCACCATTGGCTTTGATACTTTTTGTATTGGCATTCAAAGTATTGGCTTTTATCAAAATAATGCCGCCGCCATTGCCACCTTTTGCAATATTAGGTTGAACCGAACCTTTAGTATGACCTGCACCGCCGCCGCCGCCCCAAAATAAGCGATTATTGTTATTGGCTACTGCCAAACCCTGACCGCCAATGCCAGGATACGCTCCTTTACATCTCAAAGTCAAGGGTTCTGCATTAATACCACCATTACCGCCATTGCCCACATTGCCGCCGCCACCGCCGCCCGATTTGTGGTCATTACCGCCGCCGCCGCCATTATTTTGTCTGCCGCGCCCTGATTCTCGACTGCTTGTAAGCGTTGAAATCCCTTCTCCTTTAAAGGCACCTTTGAAATCACCCGCATTATAAAAATAATCATTGGCAGGCGAAATGCAGGTGGGCGATTGGCAGGCGCAATCTATATTGAAACCATGTCCTGCACCGCCTAAAAAGCCAGTAGCAGAAGCATCAATATTCGCATTAAGGTTTAAAGTAGTGGCTTCAAAAGCGATGATGCCCCCTTTTTGCCCGTCCCAAGGCGTTGCAGTAAGATTATTTTGTACCGTTGCAGTGGTGTAAGTTGGATAGGAAACGATTTGAACTGCATGGTTGACATCATAATCGGTAAAAGTTTTATATTTTAAATAAATAAGGTTGCCGCTAATGCTTTCGATGGTGTTAATTTCATACTTTCCTGCATTTCGGAGGCTGTTTAAAGTACCAAAATTGGAATTATTACTTTCATCCATCAATGCACCTTTCATCTGAATCAACAGTATTTTCAGATTGGGCATAAAACCAGCGGTTGAACTGACCGTCAAAGTTTGTTGGCAGGTGTCCATCGCGGTTACTTTTGCGTAACTATTAATGGTGCCAGATAAATTAGTCTGCGCTTGTAAAGGATTGTTCATAGCGCAAAACAACACGAACAAAGAGTGTAGAACGATTTTTTTCATTATTTGGAGCGTTATTTTACTGGGGATTTGTTGGTTTGGGAACGATAGTCCTACAACATTTTAAACTTATTGATTGAAAAGACGCACGGAGATTCTTTTTATTGTGTTTTGGGTTTCAAAACGATGATATTACTCACAGGTCTTTCGCCTGAATGGTCAAATAAATGATTATCGCAAGGCATATTGACGACTCCTTCATCGGATTGCCCCTTCACATAGAGCGTCGTAGAACCGCCGCCATCCAAATTAATGGCATCTTTGCAGCCTAACCACTGACTTAAAAGGGTCAATTCTATCAAACTCACGCCTTGAGATTCGGTGGTTCGACCATCAATAGTCATCCAAATTGTTTCATTTTGCTCTGTAACACAGATGCAGGAGCGCGGGTGACGCTTGTAATTGAAAGGCACATTCCGCAAAAAAGTAGGTTTTCCATTTTTTAAAAGCAATGGACCCGTTACCATAAGGGTAGGGTAGGGGAGTTGATTTGCCCATTTGGGATTCAAACTATCGCCTTGTATAATATGGGTATTGCCCAAACTATCGAACGCAATCGCTGCCAATTGATGTTCTGCCAATTTATTTTTGGTAAGGCGCGATGTATCCAATATTTTATTTGCAATTTTTATAAAATCCACAGAACCACCTTTTTTCATATCGAAAAAAGTGCCATTAATAGCGGCTAAAATGCTGGTATCGCTTTTTGCCAATTGACTGGTACGCACCAAACTATCGCCTGCGGAACGCAGATAGGGTTTGTAATCCGTTTGTTGTGTGTTAAATTTAAGAATATGAATATTTTCATTGGCATTAAAAATTTCTTTTTGTTGAAAATGAAAAGTTGCCCACACAACGGCTTTATCAAGGAGTTGAATTTTCCAAGCGGCGTTTTGAAATGCCATTTGGGTTTGGGTCAGCGTATCCATTTGCGCTTTTCCAGTCTTGGGAAAACAGGTGCAAATGCTAAAAATCCCTAAAATCGAAAGAATATTTTGTTTCATAAAGGTAAAGGAGCGAATAAAATTGAAAAATATTAAAAATACTTGTACAAGTTGTAAAAAAGTTGTATGTTTGTCACAGATTTGTCACAAGGGCAAATTGATTTTGGTTTCAATAAAACTTTTCCTATCCAAAAATGTTGTTGTGGAATACCAAAATCATTAAATTCATAATGGAAAATTTAGCAATTGCGACTTTGGGCGGCGGCTGTTTTTGGTGCATTGAAGCGATTTTCGATGCTTTACACGGCGTTCAAAAAGTAGTATCAGGTTATTCGGGCGGCACAGGGAGTCCGACTTACAAAGCCGTTTGCGGAGGGCAGACAGGGCATGCGGAAGTAGTGAATGTGCATTTTGACCCACAAGTGATTGATTATGAAGATATTCTGCGTATTTTTTTTCATGTACATGACCCGACGACCTTGAACCGACAAGGGGCAGATGTGGGTACGCAATATCGTTCTGTAATTTTTTATCATAACGCTGCTCAACAAACCAGTGCTGAAAAAATTGTAGCAGAAATAGAAAAAAAACAACTTTGGCAGGATACAATTAAAACAGAAGTTGCTATCTTTACTCGATTTTTTCCTGCGGAGGATTATCATCAGGATTATTTCAACTTAAATGGTTACGCACCTTATTGTCAATTTGTGATTGCGCCCAAAATTAAAAAATTTCGTTTGAACTTTAAAGATAGGTTGAAAACAAATTGATGCTTTTAAAAGTTGTAACTATTTGAATAACAATCATTTAAACAAAATAATTTCGATTGAAAAATTTATTTAAAAATATTTGTTTGATAATTAATTGGTTTTTAGTTGGAGGCAATGCGAGATGCGTTGCCTTTTTTTGTTAATGAAGTTAAATATTGATACGATTAACTATTTTATATAAAAAACAAACAGGTGAATGGAACAGTCTAACATAAAACGCAAATTATCGTTGCTTTTTTTTATGGGCATTTTACTACTTTATGCGTGTCCGAAAAGTGCAGTGACGCTCTGCGAATCAACAGAACAGTTGACCATCGAAAATTATAAAGTATTTAAGCAAGATGCTACTGGTTTTCTGGTTTTTAAAGCTAAAATTGCGATTGATGCGGATGGTTCTCCGCGTGCTTACGGACCCAATGATACAGGTTTAGACGAGTTGAGCAATGCTAAAACGGATGGTAGATGGGTTGGTATTGTCGTAGATGCGGGTGATAAACCAGTCATTCAGGGCAGAAATGACCCTTATCCCGGCTTTTACATCTCTCCAACAGCCTTATATAATCCGAATTACGCTGAGACTGACCCGCGTTGTTACGTCAATTCAGAAGTGATTCCTTATTATGTATTACCACAATCCTTGATGGATAAATATAATATTCAAGTCGGAGATATGGGATATGTTTATAATCAATTGACGCGTTTAGGTTGTTTTGCGATATTGGCGGATATTGGGCCCGAAGGAAAATTGGGAGAAGCGTCTATTGCTTTGGGGAGCAAAATCGGGTTGGCTAATGTTTCACCGCGAGATGGCGGCTTGGAAACGCCTGATATTGTGTATATCGCATTTCCAAATTCTGGTTTGGGCGCGGAAAAACACCGCACTATTGAACAAATCAATCAAAAAGGTGCGGAAATGTTGGCTAAAATCGATAATAATATTATAACTTGTTTTAAAAAAATGTAAAACTTGGATTTTTGGTAGTCGGGAAATAAATTTCCCGACTACCAAATTGGTTACACCTCAAAAAATCTAAATTTTATTTCATACTTTTGTGCTTCATTATCAAACCTCATTCTATTTAAAAAAAAGAATTACAAACAAAGCGAGCTAAGGCTAAACAAAATGAATCTATTCTCTACTACTCGCCGTCGTCGCGGACACGGTGCAATGGTGCTATCTGCAAGCATTATATTAATGTCTTTTAACATGCGTGAATCCCTTCCATTGTGCGATACGACGCATTTAACAGTGATTGAAAATTTTAATGTATTGCATCATAATTCGACGGGTTCCTTAATTTTTAGGGCAAAAATTGCCATTGACGCAGATGGTTCGCCCCGCGCTTATCATCCTAAAAACACTGGTTTGGACGACAACGCTCGTGCAAAAGATGGCAGTGGACATTGGGGTAGTGTCGCACTTGGGTCGAATGGCAGACCTGCGGTGCAAAAAAAAGGAGACCCGAATCCAGGATATTATGTTTCCACCACTTCTTTGCAGAATCCTAAATTGCCTAAAACAGACCCGCGCCGTTATGTAGATTCCGAAAAAATACCTTATTTTGTCATGCCCGATATTTTGATGTGGCCAAGCAATATTCGAGTTGGAGATATGGCATATGTTTTTAATACAAAAGCCCAAAAAGGCGGTTTTGCGATTTTAGCGGATGTCGGACCAACGAATCGTTTGGGGGAAGCGTCGATTGCATTAGCGAAAAAATTGGGCATTGCCAATACGTCACCGCGCAAAGGTGGTTTGGGAACGCCAGACATTATATATGTCGTGTTTCCAAATTCGGGTTTGGGCGAATATCAACACCGCACGGTTGCTGATATTGAGCGGATTGGCAATGAAAAATTGAAAACAGTTGGTCGAAATGTAGTGGATTGTTTTTAGTTTTAAGCAGTTTAATTTAAATAATCGACAACAACGTTTGGAGGGTTTTAAACCCTCCAAACGTTATACCTCATGTTACGCAGAAAGAATGTAAGTTCATCAAAAAAAGGTACTTTTGCAGGATGGAAAATATCTTAGAATTATATACAGATTATTTAATAAGTAGCAATGGACAAACGACGGCTACGGGTTTATCCGAAATGTTAGACAATGCAATTGGTCATGACAAGATCACTCGTTTTTTAGCACACTCCAATTACGATAGTAAATCCCTTTGGCAACAAGTCAAATCGTTGGTGCGAACTCACGAATCGGAAAACGCTTGTTTAGTTTTTGATGACACCGTCGTTGAAAAAGCATATACCGACGAGAATCCATTAATCTGTTGGCATTGGGATCATTCCAAAGGACGAAATGTCAAGGGGATTAATTTGTTAAGCGCGTTTTATGTGACACAGAAAGACGAGAATACAGAAGCGATTCGGGTTCCTGTGAGTTACGAAACCATCTTAAAAACCGTCGTTTTTAGCATTATTAAAACGAAAAAATTGACTCGCCAAAGCCCGATTACGAAGAATGAATTAATGCAACAAATGATTACTCAATGTATTCATAATCAATTGAAATTCAAGTATATCTTAGCGGATTCGTGGTTTGCTTCGGCGGATAATATGAAGTTTATTCAAGACAAAAAGAAGTTCTTTATTTTTGACATTAAGGACAATCGATTAGCCTGCTTAGGAGACCTTAAACCCGATAAAAAAAGGGACTGGGCAAATATCAAATCCTTGAAGATTCCCGATAATACTCCTGTTAAAGTTTGGTTAAAAGACTTGGATTTTCCAGTTTTAATCACCAAACAAGTTTTCAAAAACGAAGATGGATCCGTACAAGGAGTACGATTTTTGGTCTCAAATGATTGGAGTTTGACACACGAACAATTCGCTACAATCTACAAAAAACGGTGGGGCGTAGAGGAATATCACAAAAGTTTAAAACAAAATGTAAGTATTGCGAAGTCGCCAACCCGTACGGTTAAAACCCAATCCAATCATTTATACAGTTCGATTTGGGCTTATGTCAAGCTTGAGAAACTGAAATTTGCGACTAAAATCAATCAATTTCAGCTCAAATCCAAAATTTACATCAAGGCGTTAAAAGCCGCTTTTCAAGAATTAGCGGCTCTTAACAAAACAGCCCAAAGTATGTCTGCGTAACATGAGTAATTAACTGAAAACCAGCTAAATATTATGTATATGTAAAATATGGTTGACAACGATTGCACTGACGCAACCCACCCGCGTCGAGCCGTTGCGTGGGTTTGCGCGGGTGGGCTGTCGGCAGTGCCCTTGTTGTCAACCGTATTTTCAATTATTATTACTCATCCCAATTGGCAACGAATAATCCCTTTTTCCGCACGATTCTCAACCTAATTCACTACGACT
>JBDLWG010000262.1:0-38817 GCA_039804385.1 Bacteroidota bacterium | reverse complement strand
GCTCTTTTTACCTACCATGATTTGAAGGGAGAAAAAGCGGGTAAAAACGATTTTCAAACGCAAGGTATCGCTTACAGCCTTGACAAAGGGCGCACTTGGACAAAATATGCCGATAATCCAGTGATTCAAAATCCCAATTTGCGCGATTTTAGAGACCCCAAAGTGATTTGGCATGAAGCGTCTAAACAATGGATTATGACTTTGGCAGTTGGCAATTATGTCGTTTTTTATGCGTCGAAAAACCTTAAAAATTGGGCGCAAGTAGGCGAATTTGGTCAAAAAGAAGGCGCACATGATGTCGTTACGGGCGGTGTTTGGGAATGTCCTGATTTATTCCCCCTCAAAATGGAAGGTAAAAATACCGAAAAATGGGTTTTAATCGTCAGCATTGGCAATGGTGCGCCGAATGGTGGTTCTGGAACACAGTATTTTATAGGGCAATTTGATGGAAAAACCTTCAAAAATGATGCAAAGCCCACTGAAATTCATTGGTTGGACTATGGGCGCGATAATTATGCAGGCGTAACTTGGTATGGCGCACCGAATCAGCGCAGGATTTTCTTAGGTTGGATGAGCAATTGGCAATATGCTATGAAAGTTCCCACTCAAAATTGGCGCAGCGCAATGACGTTGCCGCGTGAATTGGTTTTAAAAAATACGCCAAAAGGGACTCGTTTATTTCAAAAACCAGTCGCAGAGCAGCGTTTGCTCAAAGGTTCTAAAACGACCCTTGAAAAACAAAGTATTATTAAAAATAATGTTTTAAACATTGATAATCCGTGTAATGAATTGAATTTAAACTTTGATTTAAATCAAACGACTGCGAGTGAATTGGGTTTAATGCTGTCTAATTCCAAAGGAGAAAGAGTCTTGATTGGTTACGAAAAAACGACCAATCGATTTTTCATAGACCGTACCGAAAGTGGTAAAGTGGATTTTGACCCGCATTTTGCAGGGCGGCATTACGCACCGCGCAGTAGTGTGAACCCAATTTTAAAAATGAATATTCATATGGATGTGGCTGCTGCCGAATTATTTGCAGATGACGGCGAGACGGTGATGACGGATGTGTTTTTTCCCAATGAAGATTTTAAAACGACCACTTTATTTAGTAAAAATGGGGCAGCACAATTGATAGAAGGTACTTTTTGGCAATTGAAATAAGTAATTTAAAGCATAGACAACAACGTTTGGAGGGTTTAAAACCCTCCAAACGTTATACGACCTTGAAAATCAACTTTTTAGTAGGTATCATTTTTTGTCGATTCTTTAATGTCAACTACTTCATTTTAAATAAAAACAAAAAAGCCTGTGATATGAACCACAGGCTTCTCAAAACGAATTTTACAATTCTTTAACCAAAACTTACTATTTGTAATAGGTCAAGAATGATGCCAAATTATTATTTGAATCAAATAAAAACAAAAAAGCCTGTGATATGAACCACAGGCTTCTCAAAACGAATTTTACAATTCTTTAACCAAAACTTACTATATTTAAGTTATCAAGAATCGCGCCAATCGTTTTATTTTCATTGCTTTATGAGCATTTTAGCTCTTTTTTTTGTAAAAATTTATAATACGAAAAAAGCATTATTCTCCAAGTAAAATGAATGGTTTAACCACATCTTTCCTGCCCAAAGTAGCCACTCGAATAAAATATTGTCCTTGTCCCCAATGTTCATCAAAATTGATTAAATAAGGTTTATCACTAATATTTTGTAAATCCATTTGTTGCAATACCATACCAAAAGCATTGTAAATATAAACCGTCGCGCTCCTATCTTCCCAAGCCTTCAAATTTAAAGAAATATATTGGCGAGCAGGATTTGGATACAAGTATAAATCATGCGGGTCTTCAAAATTTAATTTGGTAATTTCGCTTGATTTTTCTAATCCATTTTGTTTAATCAGCCGTACTCGATAATAATTATCACCTATTTCAGGTTTCGCATCAACGTATTCAAAACGACGCACTTCACCTTGTTGCGCCGCAGCATTGGCAACATCCAATGGTTTGAAAACGCCTGTTTTATCCAATTTTTCAATGGAAAAATAATCATTCGCCTCACCGCCTGTGCTAACCCAATTCAATACTGATTTACCATCATATTTAAATCCTTGAAAAACAAATATATCTTCTCGTTTTTCTGAATTTGCCCTTAAAATGGTTAATGGATTACAATCATCCGAACTGAAAAAATCATTATCCACAGTCGTCCGAAATGGGCTACCTGGAAGCGTCCAATGGACTCGGAAAGAATTACTTGCACCTAATAAACCGACATGCAAGGCTTCTACATAATATTGCGCCCCCGCTTGTAACAAAATCGGTTTGGAATTTTGCCCTGTGTATTTCGTATATTGATTGGGCATAGTCGTTCCTGTAAAGCCTGCAATTTTGACTTTACCACCCGTTTGACTATTATTGCTCAAATATAATTCGACATCATTACTCCCTGTCACCGTAAAAACATAAAATCCCGTTATAGGCGGCATGATGTAACCGCGTATCCGTTCCCCATATTTATTACCTAAATCACCCTGTGAAAAATTGGGTAAAACAAGGGTATCCGTACGAGTTGGCAATTTTGGAAAACGCGGATCCGTTGTCAAATCCCGCAAATTAGAATTGCGCAGTGTTAAATTCGTCCAAAGTTGTGCATTCAACTTGCCATTCGGTGCACAAGAAAAAGGAGTGCAGGAAGGACAAACGGCAAAAAGAGCATTTATCAAAATCGTGCCTTTGTGCGGATAAGCATTGATAGCAATCGTATCATTGGAAATCGTAAAATCTCGAATAAGCACTCCATTTTGAAAAATGGTTATGGGTCCTTTATATTTCCAACCATTTAATTTGACATTGATGGTAACAGGCGTTTTTAGAACACTTTCATCCAATTTTTTGGTTTGAGTAAAATCAACCCGAATCACATTACTAATCGGATTGACATTCAAAGTCGGATTGAACGCATCGCGCTGCATTTTATAAGTCACCACTTCACTCAACGTACCAGACCAAATTTTATGTGCCAACATTTGTTGATGTACAAAATTTAAATGCGCCCGATAGTCCGCTAAGGAAACAACGCCCCAAGAAACATCTTGAATGCCATGCAATTCTCGAATCGCGTAACCTTGAGTCGTAATCGCATCCGTAACCGCTTGATTGAGTTGCGCAAGCGTACCCGTTTCGTTAAAAACATGGTAATTTAAATGAAAAAAATCGGTAAAATTTTTCGTATTTAAGGCTTCTTGTGTGCCTGACCTAGTACCTAAATAGCCCAATGTTTTAAGGTGCGCAATGATACCAGGCGTTGATAAATCATAGGGATTGATGAAAAAACGAGGTCTTTGACCTGTTCCGCGCTGAATTTGAGCCGTACTCGTGTCCAATTCAACCCCATAATCAGCTGCACCATACACATCCGTACACCAATCTTGCGCCACCGCGCAACGATGATTATGAGAATGATTAATGACTTCATGCCCATGACCAATCATGCGCCGCGCAATCGCCCAATCACTGGCTTCACAAGTAGAGGTAATCGCTCCAAAAACCAATTTTATCCCTCGATTGTGCGCAATCGTATCGCCATAATCGCCAATACCAGCAGTTGTAACATCCCCAAAATCGTCATGAATAATAGAATAGGCTGCTTTTCGATTGTCTTTCCACGTCGCAAACGAAGCAGTAGGTGCTTGTGCAAGCAGGCAAGTTGTGGTACAAGCCAATAAAAAGGTCGTCATACCCTTGAATGGTCGTTTTAGAATCATAATTTTAAACGGTTTCTTGAATTGTAAGATGGCAAACCGACAAGGCTTCTTGGGGGAGAAGCAGCGCAATAGGGAGGGAAAATTGCAGATGTCATGGGAACATACTGCAAATATAGTAGGAAATGGGTGAGATTTAAAATACCCTAAAAATGGTATTTTGGCAAGCTATTGAAACGGTTATTTGAATCAGGAATGAAGGAATTATAGGAATGTAAGGACGGATTTGCTTATCCATCCTTCATTTCTATAATTCCCTCATTCCTAATTCAAATAATACTTAGATTGGGATAATACGTTGAATATCCAATTCTAAAAAGAAACTGGTTCCAACATTTTCTTCAGTTTCAAAATATAATTTCCCATTAACCGATTCTACAATATTTTTAGTAATCAATAACCCTAAACCAGAACCATAAGATTTGGTCGTAAAATTCGGTTTGAAAATCTTTTCTTGAATATCTTTCGGAATCCCAGAACCATTATCCGTAATTTTAATCACCACAGAACGGTCGCGGCGATATACATTGACATCAATTTTACCTTTTTGATTCGCAGGAATCGCTTGTGCCGCATTGATTAATAAATTATTTAAAGCACCCGTCAATAAATTGCGGTCGGCATAAACAGCGAATTTTAAATCTGGCATATATAAATCCAATTCTACATCATTGCGTCGATAACCAAACAGGGTAAAAACGGATTGTATCAAATCATTTAACACAAATTCTTCACTATTCGCTTGCGGCATTTTTGCCAAATCCGAAAATTCTTTCAAAATGCGCTCCAAACTATCCAATTGTTCCAAAACAACTTTGTTAGAACGTGCCACATAGGTATCCAATAAATGAGGGTGCTGAATCCGAATCACGTCCAAATGCTGTACCGCTAAACGAATGGGTGTCAATGGATTACGAATTTCATGCGCTACCTGTTTTGCCATTTCGCGCCAAGCATTCCTCCGTTCCGACTCTTGCAAGGCGGCAGCACTATCGTCCAATTCAGTCACTTTAGTATTGTACGCGTCTATCAATAGCCCAATTTCGTCATTTCGACGCTCAATCATTTCATTTTGCTTACCCAAAGTCAATCGCTTCAAATGTTCGCCTAATTTTTTAATGGGTTCTACAATTTGCAACGTAATATTGACCGCCGCACCCGCGCCTGCAACGAATAAGACCAAATAAATGAACAAAATGAAGCCCAAAAAAGTCGAAATTTCCGTTCTTAATTTGCGGTCACGCGAGTACAAAGGCAATTCTAAAAAACCCAATATCACTTTTCCCGTATCGCGCACCGCGTAATAACTTGTCTTATAATGATAAGCACCTATTTGTTCTTCGGTATTGTAATGCGGATGTACTTGATTTTTCAAAGTCATATATGCCAAAGGATTCATGTATTTTGAAATAATCCCTTTATCAAACAAGTTTTTTTCGGAACTGCTGCTTAATGAACCATCTGTTTTAAAATAGTGAATCGCTGTTTGATGCACATTCGCAACCCGTTCTAAGGTTTCTTGAATCTTTTTTTCCGTCAATTTAGCATCCGTTTCGCGGTTTAATTCCCGAATATCGTCAATAATCGTCGATAAAATAGACGCTGTTTTTTCCTCCATATCGCGTTCATAGTACTTGGCAGACGTAAAACGGAAGAAAATAACGGTAAAAATGCCCAATACAATAAACGAAGTCAAGATAAATCCAATAATCGGCATCTGAATCCGATTGCCCAAAGAAGTGTCAAAAGAATACGAAAACCGCAATGTTTTAGGCAAAATCGGTATAAAAGAGTCGATTAGTGCCAAAAAAAAGAGCATCGCCATCAAAGTTAGGAAAATATAAGTCATCAAATTCGCAATACTGAACGCCGATGACGTTTCTTTGCCAATGATGACCGCTATATCATTTTCACTTCGATACAACAAATCTTCTCGCGCATTGCTGAGGAACATTTTTTTAGTCGATTTTTTAGCAGGCAGCCAATCGGCATTTAAATATCTATCATACGTCCCACCTCGATTTTGCTCTACACACACATTGTCTTTGTAAATCGCATAACTATAATGATCCAAATGTGGAATGCTTTTAAACTGTAAACCTACCAATAATTCGGTCGAAACTCTGGATGACAACATATCCTGTCGTGTAAACTCCATGACAATGTAAATCGGATTGTCTTTTCTATCATTTAAATAAATCACTGATTGGGTCAAATACGAGTAACTGCCTTTATTATCCGTCCAAAAATAAATAGTTGTATCGCTTTTAACCGCTTCACCATCCCGCACCGTGCGGCGCAACACTTCTAAATTGGCATTTTCTTCTTTGAAAACAGCTTGATTGTGTCGATTATAAGCATAATATTTTAATCTATAATGACTTGATAGATAATTACTTCCATTATAATATTTGTCAATCCTGCGAATCATCGCCGTTGTATCCAAACTCACATGAAAGGGAATCGCAGAAAAGGATTTTAAGAACCCATCATTTTCAATTTGTTTTTTAAGGTTTTTAATAAAACCTTCTGCCTGTGCATCGCGTTCATTGCCAAGATAACCTGCGTAATCAACCAACGTTTTAGATTCTTTAGAATCATTCAAAATCGAAATAAACATGGACGGCATCACCGATAAAATCACTAACCAAACCACTAACCAAATCAAATTGCGGCTATGTTGTCTGATGAAATGACGAAATGCTGCTATATATATGATGATGAAAATGAATAGAACCCATACTTGAATATTCAAATGATAGGCATAAAAAAGCGGCATCGCACAAACGGCATTTGCCACAATAATAGGCATTTGCACTTTCCAAAAATCCAATTGAAAGGATTCAACCACGTCTATAAATCGACGAGAAATCAGAAAAATGGCTATCAACATCAAGCCTAATGCGCCAATTGCCGTAAAATTGGCAAATTTCAAATTAAACATGTTGTCGAAAGAGAGCGATATATCCGAATGTTTTACAATATCATTGATAACGCCGACTATCAAAACAACCAATAAAATCACTAAAAAATATAAAATAAACGATTTTAAAATCTTTCTTGGTAGATTTCGGCTCGCGGGCAGGATGAAATAATTGTCTATAAAAACCGCTAACCATAATAAAAAAACAGTATGTATCAACATACTCGACAACGAAAGCACAAATAAAGAAGTGGGTTTAAAATACGCAAAATATTGGGTTAATCCCGGAATATGATTGGATTTTTCCAACATATGAATACCCAATCGCAATACAATCAACTGAGTGGTAAAAAACGCAACACTCCCCCAAACACTATTTTTATTTTGCAACAATTGTTTGGCAATCCCGTCTCCCAAACGTCCTAACATTATAAATCCGCCTGTTGCCAACAAAATAAACCAAATATCATGGAGTTTATCCGCCGTTGCTTCTGCATTATCAATGTAACACAAGGTTTTTCCACTGCCTGTTCGGATGGGAAAAGCTGTAGAATCCGTTCCCAAACGCAATTGTGCGGGAATCCAAGACGAAGCAGGAAAATGATTTTCTAAATAACCGCCCTCCAACGAAGCATATATTTTTTTAATAGGAATTAAACCAACGATGGTAATCCGATGCGAATCAGGAGTCCAATAAACTTTACAATATTGCTCATATTGAGATTCTTGTATCATTGTAAATGACTCACTTTCAATTTTTTCAGCATGATTGGGCGGGTCAGGCAAATCTGAAATCGGCAATGGTTGTACATTCTTATTCGACCAAAACAGCAAGGTAGAATCTTTATAAATAAAGAAATTAAATGCTTCATGCGCTAAAGCCTCAATTTGCGGCAACAACGTATTGTTTGTATCAGCAACAGGATGGATATATTGTTCAATAAAATTTTTATCGTCGAACCAACGTTTTATCGTTATTTCGCGTTTATGAAGGTATTGTTCAATCGTGTTTTGATAACGATGTGTGTTATTTTCGACCGAAAAAAAAAGGTCGGAAACCATCGTGAGTCCGAATAACGACAGACCAATCCAAAGTATATACAACTGCTGTTTACTAAACATTCCAAAATATATTATGACAAATGATGAATTTTTACGATTTGACGACAAAAATAACTGAATTTTGGTAAACGCCGTTGTTTAAAACAATATTTTTGTACTTATACATGATTTATACCATTCTATCATTTTAAATCACCTATATTTTCTAATGAAAAATCAACCCATTCAGACGATTGCCTTTGGTTGTGACCATGCAGGCATCTCTTTTAAGAAAGCTATTTTCGATTTTTTGACGCAGCGCGGCTATAAAATCCTTGATTTTGGTACTTATGACACCAGTTCCGTCGATTATCCTGATTTTGCGCACCCGACCGCACTTGCGGTGGAGTCGGGCAAGGCAGATTTGGGGATTGTGGTTTGCGGCAGTGGGAATGGTGTTGCCATTGCTGCCAATAAACATCAAGGGATTCGAGCTGCTTTGTGTTGGAATAGTGCCTTAGCGGCGTTGGCGCGGCAACATAATGATGCTAATATTTTAGCCATTCCTGCGCGGTTCATTCCATTGGAAACCGCTTTGGAAATGACCCAAGTGTTTTTAGATACGCCTTTTGAAGGCGGCAGGCATCAAAATCGGGTTCATAAAATAGCTTGCTTAGTCCAACAACCTTAGGAGTCGAGAAATTTATTTCCCGCGAAACCAAATGTTTCGCGGGAAATAAATTTTCCGACTCCTAAGGTTCCTTATTTTGTGTAATGATTCGGCATATTTTAAAAAAAATGATTAAACAAAAATCTAAAAAGCGAATATTCGCTGATTTTTTTAGATTGAAACGTTTTTTTAACAAAACTTTTTTTAGCATTTTTTTTAAAATATCAACCCTTTTATTACATTTGTTGCAATATTCCGATGCACGGAGTACGTTTTTTGTAAAATGGTAAAAAAAACAGTGCCATGTTAAAAATAGTTGACATTGATGAAGTGGATAAGCAAATCCTCGCAATCTTGATGAGAGATGCCAAAACGCCTTATACTGATATTGCTAAAAATATTCATGTATCTGGCGGTACGGTGCATGTCCGAATGCGCAAAATGGAACAAATGGGCATTGTGGTAGGCGCGAGTTTATCAGTAGATTACACCAAATTAGGATATGATATTAGTGCTTTTTTAGGGATTCATTTAGATAAAAGTTCGCTCTATGATGAAGTGGCGGAAGCGTTGAAATCCATTCCCGAGATTGTAGCAGCCCATTATACGACTGGGTTGTATAGTATTTTTGCGAAAATTATTTGCCGAGATACCACTCATTTAAAGGAAGTGCTGCATGATAAAATTCAAAAAATTCCAGGCATTCAACGAACCGAAACCTTTATTTCTTTGCAAGAAAGCATTAATCGTCCGATAGATATTAGTGTTGAGGATAATGGGTAATGGGTGGTTCACGCATCCGCGTTTTGGCAAAGTACAACTTATTGTTTGAATGTTCGTTATTAAAGAATGTTTTTCAGTCCTGTTTGCTGAAAAGCGCGTTTTTTTAATCTCTTACATTTAGCTTAACAATATTTGCACGGATGCGCTACAAATATTCATTTTTGACAAAAACGATATGTTTGTCTATTTTGGGGACGTTATTTTCAATATTGAAATCAAACGCACAAGACACTTTGCCAACACGTTATGTAGGCTACAGATTGCAATTAATTGATTTTGAACAAGTTAAAAAAAGTGGCAATCAAATTAAATTAAAATGTACGGTTGTCAATACAGGCAGATTTTCGGTCAAATTGGATGGAAAGTCATTGCCTAAAATCCCTTTGGTGCTTGATGCAGATGTTCTTTCATTGAAAACATTGAATTTGGAAAATCAAGCGGAAGTGATTTGCAAACAGGCGCGTCTCCAAAAAGTGAATTTGGAACCAGGTGGCATGATTCCCCGTTTTACCATCCATTTTGTATTGAAAGAAAAAAACAAAATCGAGCCTACGCCTACTTCAAAACGCACGACAGAAAACAATGATGCGGCATTAACAAACCCAAAATCACCTGCACCCGTTGTTTCAACGCCTATTTCAGTAGCCATAACTCCTGTTACGCCTAAAACACCGCCTGCAAGTGTGGAAATGACAGAAATTGCCAAAGATACCAGCGATTTTGTGGATGACAGACTCACTTGTGCCGATTTGACCTTAGAAGATTTAAAAGTTTTAAGCCTTACTAAAAAAAATATGGAACTTGAATTTACGATTGTCAACAAAGGAGTGGGTGAAGCACCGCTTTTTGGCACTAAAAAGGGGAAGGAAGACAATATTGCCATTCAATTTTACCTATCGAGTAGTCCGCGTTTGACACGGGGCGCACTTCCGTTGGAAGGGATTTATCTGACTCAAGGTTTGGAAACAACCAAAGGTAAATTAGCAGCAGGCGGGCGTTATCGCCAAAAAGTGAAAATTAATATTGAAAAAGCCAACCAATTTAGCAAAGTTTTGATACTTTACACCGATAATTTTGATGTTTTACGCGAATGCGACGAAACGAATAATGAAGCGCACATCATACCCGATTGGCGATTTGATAAATAAGAAGTTAAAACAATCCTTGTGAAATCTTTAGAAATCGAAAATATTGCCCATGAAGTGTTGAAAAAAATTCAACATTTAGGTTTTATGGTTTCGCCCAAAACGGAATTAGGTCAAGCCGTTTGGATGTTGAACGATGAAATCGATATTGAAATCTTGTTTTCCAAGCAAAATCGGCGCAAAGAATACGTTTTTAAACCCGAATTGCAAGGCGATGTCTCGTATAAAGCCAATCGAAATGCGTTTCAATTGTACGTTTGTGATACGATTGACCGCACTTTTATCATACCGTTGTCCTTAATTGCGGAAATTTTTCAAGATATTTACGCATTAGGCGAGCATTTCAAACAGTTTAAACCCATCATTCAATTGCAAAAGGGCGGTTGGTTTTTATCCTTTTTTGGAAAATATGATATTACCGATTATTTGAATCGGTATGATTTTTTGATTGCAGAATCCAAAACTTATACGCCGCCACCTGTGCGTTATGCGACGACGATTGAGCGAAAAGGCATTGAAGAACGCTACAAAGAGTTGGCGCAAGAAGGCAATCTCCGCGATGAAAGCATGCACGCAACCACCGTAGATATGTTGCGGCGCATTGGCGAATGGTATGGTTTTGAAGCGATTACGGAATCGAAACCCAAAGGTTTTGCCGAATTTCCTTACTTGATTGACTGTCTTTGGTATAAAAATGGCGATTTATACATGGCAATCGAGGTTTGTCACAAAGGTGTGGTCGAAAAAGATAAAGATGCCTTGAAATTAGCCAAACAACATGGGGCGCGCAAAGTCATTATCGTTGCCGAAGTCAACAAATTGGATAGGATTCGCAAACTTTTTATGTATGATGGCGACATCAAATCTTGGACGGAAATTTGGAGTTTTGAACGCGTTTTCAATCTTTTTGAATCAGGATTGCGCTTTTTCAAGGATTTTGAAAAACTGAAACGCTATGGTTGGAGTGAAAACTTGATTGAATACATCTAATAAATAAATAATTGGACAAATTAAATCGATACACCCTTTGGAGGGTTTGAAACCCTCCAAAGGGTTGATAATCAAGTTGATAATAAACTTGATTATCAAGTCATTTTATTAAAAATTTAGAAACTGCGATATAAGCAAATTGTTGACATTTTGAATGGCAAGCGGAATGTTCCACGCAGCTCGATTCCGTGATTCCACATAATTGGAAATCCCGCGCAATGCTACAAAAGGAATGAACTCCTGTAAACAGGCTTGAAAAAAAGCCGCGCCTTCCATCGTCTCTACATCAACCTCATATTTTTGAATAATCTTATCTATATGAGGTTGAAAACCATGTACTTTTTGAACCGTTAAGCCTTTTACAGTGGGCAATGAAGGCATTTTAAATTCATTTTTAAAATGATTGGTTGTAATAAATCCCATTTCTTGCATATCCGTAAAACGTCCGTCCGCTTCTTCCACCCCAAAATCGCCATATTGTTCCGAAACGACTTGTACAACCGCGCCAAGAGACATTTCGCGCCGAAAACTGCCCGCAATACCAACTTGGATTGCTAAATCATACTTTTGATTGGCAAAATGTCGTCCTAAACTAAATCCAGTATTAAAAATGCCAACACCTGTAACCAAAATAGTTACATGAATCGTTTGGGCTTTAATCGTATTTAAAAAATCTAACGTTGGTTGAATTTCAAAAACAGTTGCGGCAACTACTAAAATTTGTTTCATAAATGTAAAGAATTGATTTTAAAAAAAAGTAGAACGAGTGGAAGGATGGGCATTTTGGGTAATGGATGTACGGATTTCACGGATTTTCACGGGATTCATACGGATAATCGAATCCAAATCCGTATGAATCCCGTGAAAATACGTGAAATCCGTACATCCATCACACCCATTTATCACCTTTCTTATTATCAAAAATCGTTATTCGCTTTGTATATTTCGATAGGATAGCTCATCTGTATTTCGACTAATTTAGGCAATTTCACATCATTAATGCACTCCTTAAAAGCTCGAACTTTGCATTTTTGACAAACTTCAGCATCCAATAATTTATAAATCGCTGCAATCGCATCCGTTTTGGAAACATAAAAGCATTCTTTTCCAATCATCGGTACAAAATCGCCATCTCTTAAAACGTCCTGTGCCGTGATTTTCAAACCTGCAATATACATCGCGCCATCGCGCTCCCGCCATGCTTTTGCCTCATGTACTAACCATTCTGCCCCATCTAAATCAATATAATTGATGCCATTTGCCAAAATTAAAAGATATTTTTCATCCGATTCTGCACGAACTTGTTGTACAAAGGTCGAAATATGTTCCATCGCACCAAAAAAAAGAGCCCCATCAATGCGAATAATTTTTAATTGTGGACATTCTCTTAAATGGTCTTTTCGTTCAATATTGGTTAATTGACGGCGCGGATGGTCAAAATCAGGAGCCATCACTGCAATATGCGGTTTAGAAACCTCCCGAACGTAAAAAAATAAAGACAAAATCACGCCTACATAAATGGCTAATTCCAATTCTGAAAATAAGGCAGCTACGACGGTTGCAAAGAAAATAATGATTTCTCGTTTACTTGCTTTTTGAATTTCTTTAATATGATGAAAATCGATGAGCCGCCAACCGACTAAAATAATCAAACTCGCCATCGCAGGAATCGGCAAATAAGCTGCCACAGGCGCGAAAAACAATACAAATACGGTCAAAATGAGCGCGGCAAACACTGCTGATAAAGGCGTTTGCGCTCCCGAATCGTAATTTACACCTGACCGAGCAAAAGAACCCGTCCCCGCATAACACGAAAAAAGCGAACCGACGATATTCGATAAGCCTTGTCCTATAAATTCTTGATTGCCATCAATGCGCTGTCCTGATTTCAACGCAATCGAGCGTGCAATTGCCGTTGCTTCTATCAAACCTAACAAGGCAATTGCAAAAGCATTGGGCATTAATTTACGAATATTTTCAATATTCAAACTTGGAATGCCGAATGAAGGCAACTCCGAAGGCAATGCACCCACGAATTTGATGCCATGTACATCCCCATTAGAAACCATCAAGGCGGCTGCTACAGTGCCAATCACCATTCCAATAAACAAATTGGGTGCTTTGGGATAATATTTTTTGGATAATAAACCAACTATCAACGTTATCAGTGCAATGGATAAGACATAAAAGTTGGTGGATTCGATTTGATTGAAAAGTTCTTTGCAAGTGCTGCGAAACGAAAGTCCTTGTTTGACGGGAATCCCTAATATGTTTTTCAATTGTCCTGTGATGATTAAAATGGCGGCACTTGCCGTAAAACCAATCACTACCGTATGAGACACAAAATTTATAAGCATTCCTAAGCGTCCTAAACCAAATAATAATTGCATAACACCTGCCATAAAGGTCATTACAAATGCCATTTCAATATAAACGGCGGTATTTGGTTCTGCAAATCGGCTTAATGCTGCAAAAATAACCAATGAAACCGCTGTCGTCGGACCCGAAATCAAGTGCCGAGACGAACCAAACAAAGCAGCTATAATGGGAGTCACTATCGCCGTATATAAACCTGTGAGAACGGGCAATCCTGCAATGATAGAAAAGGCAACAGCTTGTGGAATCACGATAACCGCACCCATCAATCCTGCATAAAAATCGGCTTTTAAAGTGCTTCGATTCACCTCTTTTCCCCAACTTAGGAATGGAAATATCATTTCCAAGGAAATGTTTTTTTTATTTAAATAATTAAAAATCAGCGTTTTAGATATTTGATAATTAAAAGGCATAATTGGGTTATGGATACGTTTAAAATATGTTTGAATGATTTTGATTCTGTTAAAAAGAGCATCCATAGTGTGAAAAATCAAATTTTTCGCACTATGGATGTTCTTTTTCGACAAATTTTAAGGCTTGATGCAATAGGGACTTGTTAAGGGTGTTTTCGTCATCCCTATTTTACATGTAACAAAAATAAAAATGTTTATTTAATTCAAAATCAATTATTAAGGTAATAATTTTAAACAATCAATTTTAGGCAAATAGTTCGCAAGTAATTTCCAATCATCCCCATCATTTTCGGAAATAAAAACATGACCTGTTGTCGTTCCAAAAACCAAGGTTTGTCCACAACGGTCAAATGCATGTCGGAAAACAATATCAAAACAGTTTTTTTGAGGTAATCCTTTTTGTAAGGTTGTCCAAGTTTTACCGCCATCCTCTGTTCGGCGAACACTCAACGATAAGTTATGCGCAACACGCACCTCATCGCTGACCGCAGGAATCACCCAAGCGCGCAATGGATTTTCATGGTCAATCGCCAATGCGAAACCATAATAAATGCCTTGTTCTACATCACTCACATCTTCCCAAAATAACCCGCCATCCGTGGAACGATAAACGCCACAATGATTTTGTTGCCACAAAACAGTCGGATTTGATTTGCAAAGCAACAATAAATGAGGGTCATGTCCTGCTTCGGCGGTCGGATTCGGCAGATAAGTGGCTTTTAAACCAACATTTCGCGCTTCCCAAGTCGCGCCCCCGTTTTTAGTTTCAAACACACCGCCACAGCTTACCGCTACGTAAATATGTTGTTTATCTTGTGGATGTACCACAATCGAATGGATAAAAGGTTCATCTTTACCCGCCCCAAACCACATTTGCGCTCGGGTTGGATGTTGCCATAAACTTTTAACCAATTGAAAATCACCCTTTTGGGTTCCATAAAACAACCCACCCGGTTCGGTTCCCATGAGGTATTGGTCTGCGCCTATTTGTTCCATGCACCAAATCGCTTTGAGCGATGCAGGTTTGCCATTCTGCAAAAGTGCCTCAACAGGGTATTTAGGCGCGGAAATCGGTTGCCAAGTTTTGCCAAAATCATTGGAACGATGTAATTTTTGTCCCCAATGACGATGCGGAAGCCCTGCAAACCAAGTATCGCTATACGAGTTCGCATAAATCATCGAAACGGGCATGCCCAAAAAGCAAATAGGGGCACAATGCCAACTATGTTGCCGTTTTTCATAAACCAATAAACCTTTGGATGTTCCCAGTAGGAGTTTCAAAATGCTGTTTTTTCTATGTTTTTGGAAAAATGGAACATTGTATTTTTTGAATCAGGAATCAGGAATTAGGAAATTTAAGGAATTTAAGGATGCATGCGTCCTTAAATTCCCTAATTCCTGATTCAAAAAACTATCTATTAACAACCATTTTGCTGGTTATTACGCTATTTTCTCTCGCAAGGCTGTAAAAATAGAGACCACTTTGCAAGTATTCTGCTTGGAATGGGATGTTATTTTCGCCAATCTCCAAAGTCACAGGTTTTTCATAGACTTTTCGCCCAAGCGAATTATGCACAGAAAATTGATATGTGCCTCCTGTCAAAGCCGTGATTTGAATATTCGTACTCCCTGTAAATGGGTTCGGTACGTTTTTCATTGCCACAATTCTATCGGACAACTCCCCTACCCCACTCGTACACTCCGTAGAACCTGCTGCCACTAATTTCAAATCATACTTTCCTGGAAAAGCAGAACTAGGAATTGATAAATCAACAGGCGTTGGCAAAAATGGTGAATAGGCTTTTCCAACAATTGCCAAAGGATAAATTTTAGGCGTATTGGATGCAGCTGGCGTTCCTTTGATGACAACACAACCTAATGAATTTTTCTTGAATACACAACTCGCTGGAAAACAAGCATATGTAAGTCCTGCGGGTAATCCTGTTACGCCACTTCCTGCATTCAATTTAATACTATCAATCGGTAGTGGTGTTGCAGAACCTAAGAAATTGACAACAATCGTGTCTTTCAAACGAATCGTAAAGGTAAAATCGAATGCTTTACCGATACAGGCTACTTTTTTAATCCCGCCTGTGGGAAATAAAAGAGAATCATAGGGCCAAGGCTGAACGGCAGAGGGCGAATCAATGAAACTCGCTATCGGTGTACAAGCCTGTTGTCCCGAAGCAACATTCAACGCGCCTAAAATCGCCATCAGTGATAAGATTTTTCTCATAATTGGGTCATTTTTTGAATTTAAAAAATAATTTTTCACAGATTGGGCGCAATTTCTAAAAAATTATTGTCATTTTGCGGCTTCTAATGACCTATTTTTAGGTTATTTTTTTGTCAAAATTCATTTTAGATTAAAACAAACCAATTACATCTATTTCAATGGCAAAAAACATACTATTCATCGCTGTTTGGCTCTTGACCACAGGATGTATTTTCGCGCAAAAAGTATTTATCAGTGGCATCGTCTCGGACGAAAAAACCAAAGAACCACTAATCGCAGCGATGGTTCACATCGGCAGTCAAAAAATCTTGACCAATGAATTGGGTAAATATCAAGTAGCATTGGAAAATGCGGGTAGTTATCCGATTGTGATTTCGTTTGTGGGTTATAATGCGTATCAAACCCAACAAGTTTTTGAAGTGGGCAATCAAATTCTAAATATTGCTTTGCGCGAAAGCAATAATATTTTGAATACGACGACTGTTACCGCAGGAAAATTTGAAAAGCCACTCAGTGAAGTGACCGTTTCGTTGGATGTCATCAAAACAACGTTGTTGGAAAATGCCAATACCAAAAAGGTAGATGATGTTTTGCAAAAGGTTCCGGGCGTGCAAATCATTGACGGTCAAGCAAATGTGCGCGGTGGGTCAGGTTATTCGTATGGCGCGGGCAGTCGCGTCTTATTGTTGATGGATGATATTCCGATGTTACAATCCGATGCAGGTTTTCCGAATTGGAAAGACATTCCTGTGGAGAATATCGAACAAATTGAAATTGTTAAAGGCGCGGCTTCGGCGTTATATGGTTCTGCGGCGATGAATGGCATTATCAATGTGCGTACTGGTTTTGCGCGAGCAGAACCCGAAACACATATTGCTTCTTTTTATACTTATTACGCGCCGCCCAAAGACCCTGCGAAAAAATGGTGGTTGAATGCCCCTTATGATGCAGGTGGAAGCGTTTTGCACAAACAAAAATTTGGTCAATCGGATGTTGTTGCAAGCGTTTATTATTTCAATCAATCCAGTTTTTTGAAAGACAATTATGAAAAATATGGGCGCGGAACGCTCAATTATCGGTATCGTATCAATGATAAGTTATCTGTGGGCGTAAATACCAATTTCAATAAAGGGGCTAATAATAATTTTTTCTATTGGAAAAATGGAACAACGGATGCGTATGTGGGCGCGAGTGGAACGTATAGTGATTCTAAAAAAACGCGTTATAATATTGACCCGTATTTGCATTATCTTGATAATCAAGGCAATAAACATAAAATATTAATGCGTTATTACAATGTCAATAATAATATTAGCGGCGCAGATAAGCAAAATGCTTCTCAATTGTATTATGGCGAATATCAATTTCAACGAAAATTTGAAAATTTAAACTTGGTAACGACAGCGGGTTTAGTTGGTATGGCAACAAATGTGCAAGCGAAACTCTATGGAGATGCGACCTATACATCTAACAATGCGGCTGCATATGTACAATTGGATAAAAAATGGTTTGACCGTTTGAACCTCTCTGTGGGTTTTAGATATGAGCGCAATACGCAATCCAGTCCAGAAATCATCCCAATTACGGCAACGATTAAAGATACAATTGTAGGCGGCAAAGTCAAAGATGCGCAACCTGTTTTTAGAATTGGGGCGAATTACCAAGTCGCAGCATACACTTATTTGCGCGCCAGTTGGGGACAAGGTTATCGGTATCCGACGGTTGCAGAAAAATTTATCAATACCAATGCGGGGTTTCCGATTATTCCCAACCCTAAATTGACTCCTGAAACAGGTTGGTCTGCGGAATTGGGCGTTAAACAAGGATTCAAAATCGCTGATTTTCAAGGTTTTATAGATTTAGTCGCATTCCAATCGGAGTATGATAATATGATGGAATTTGGGTTGAGTCCCTTAGGCGTTTTTGCCTTTCAAGCGAAAAATGTGGGTGGAACGGTTATCAAAGGCATCGAAGCGAGTGTGACGGGACAAGGCAAAATAGAGAAAGTCAATATCGCCATTTTGTCGGGTTACACGTACATTAACCCCCAATTTAAAACGTTTTCAAGGGTATTGACAGGTTCATCGGATACGACAAACGTTTTAAAATATCGTTTTAAACATAATTTTAAAACAGATGTGGAGGCAACTTGGGGCAAATTTTCACTTGGAACCTCTGTCAATTATAACAGCAATATGGATGCGATAGATGCGATTTTTGAATTATTCATCCAAGGTTTGAAAACCTATCGACAACAAAATAACAAAGGTTTTACGGTTTTAGACCTTCGTTTAGCGTATCGCCCGACGGAAAAATCCAAAATTAGTTTGTTATGTAACAATCTTTTGAATGAAGAATACATGTATCGACCTGCTTTATTGGAAGCACCAAGAAATATTGGAGTTCGGTTAGATTATAAATTTTAATGCAACTGGTATAATTAGTTGACGTTAAAGAATCAACAAAAAAATACTGGTTAAAATGCTGATTTTCAATGTGGTATAACGTTTGGAGGGTTTCAAACCCTCCAAACATTGTCTTTAACATTAACCACTTAATTATAATATTTGAATACCTCTGTAAAGTCTTTCAAGGGGCAAAGGACAGGATTGCAAGCTATATAACACTGCAATTGCATCATTCCCAATATAATCATTGGGCAACCATGCACCTGTATCCTGTTTTGTCCAGACAACCACATGATAACGGTCTTGATGGATTAAAACATATTCTCGAAAACTGGGAAGGGTGCGATATAATTCAAATTTCGTGGTATGGTCATGTCGTTGTGTGGAAACCGATAAGACTTCCACAACAAGTGTAGGATTCGTAATGGTATCCTCTCGTTGATTAAAATATTCAGGCATTTCACAAATCACAACAGCATCTGGATAAACGATTTTATTAAAATTTTCTATGCGTATCTTCGTGTCGCTATTGCTAACAATATAATCTAAATTTTCATTATCTATAAAAGCATCCATCAAACTGGCAACTTTTTGAGCCAGTCGATTGTGTTTTAATTTTCCACCTGCCATTGGATAAATAATACCATTATGGTATTCGTTTTTTGTTAAAGATTTTTCTTCTGCTCGAAAATAAGCGTCGAGCGAAACCATTTTAGGAACTACAACTGATTTGATAAGTACCATTTTGATTTAATTTGGTACAAAATTACCATTTTTTAAATTAAAAATGAGCAGAATGTGCTTATTTTTATCAAAAATCATTTTCATGAAAAAAATTAAAGTCATCGCTTTTGATGCAGATGATACATTATGGGTCAATGAACCTTATTTTCGGGAAACGGAAATCAAATTTTGCCAATTATTGGAAGATTTTTTACCTGCGTCGGAAGTAGAAAAACAATTATTAAAAATTGAAATTCAAAATTTGCCTATGTATGGATATGGCATTAAAGGTTTCATGTTGAGCATGCTAGAAACAGCGTTAAAAGTTTCCAATCATCAAATTAGCATTAAAACAATAGAGAAAATATTAGAATATGGAAAAGAAATGTTAGAAAAGCCAATTGATTTATTGGATGGGGTTAAAGAAGTTTTAAATGATTTAAAAAAAGAATATCGTTTGGTTGTGGCAACAAAAGGAGATTTGCTTGACCAAGAACGCAAATTGCAAAAATCGGGTTTAGAATCCTATTTTCACCATATTGAAATTATGTCAGAAAAGCGAGAGGCGGATTATTCAAAATTGATAAAACATTTGGATATTGCGCCCGATGCGTTTTTGATGGTTGGCAATTCGTTGAAATCGGATATTTTGCCTGTTTTGAATATTGGCGGACACGCGATTCATATTCCATTTCACACGACTTGGATTTTGGAAACTGTGGATGTTCAAATTACCAATCCGAATTTTAAACACGTCGATACGATTCGACAAATTTTACCTTATTTGATTTAAAATCAGTATGAAACAGATATTAGATATTGATACATGGTCTCGCAAAGACCATTTCCATTTTTTTAAATCCTTTGAAGAACCTTTCTTTGGCATCGCGGCAGAAGTGGATGTCACGCATGCTTATCAATTGGCAAAAAAAGAAGGTTTTTCTTTTTTTCTATGGTACTTACATGGTTCGTTAAAAGCGGCGAACCTTATTGAATCCTTTCGCTATCGCATTGAGGATGAATCTGTTATGGTTTATGATAAAATCAATGCTTCGCCGACAATTAACCGTCCTGATGGTACTTTTGGGTTCTCCTATATGGAATATTTCGATGATTTTAAAACCTTTCAACAGCATGCAAAACAAGAAATAGAACGCGTCCAAAAGTCAAGTGGTTTAGAATTAACGGCTTCTAATGCCAATATTATTCATTATTCATCGCTGCCTTGGATTCGGTTTACGAGTATTTCACATGCCCGAAGTTTTGCTTTTAAAGATTGTATTCCAAAAATTTCATTTGGAAAAATCGTTGAAGAGCAAAATAAAAAAAAGATGCCTGTGTCGATTCACCTACATCACGCGCTGGCGGATGGCTATCATGCAGGACAATTTTTAGAGCAGTTCCAGACCTTACTAAATGAAAAAGGGCTTTAATTACGAAGTAAAGAAGCGGCTTTAATGTAAGTAGTTGAATATAAATATGTTATCAACAAAACGCGCCAAAGTCGTTGAGGTTACAACCCTATCTATTATCCACAGAATTATTGTTTATATTTAAATTATTTTGCAAAATAAAAAGGTGCGTAGCACCGCAACATTTGTAGAAAACGTTCAACAAACCCATTGATAGGTGCGTAGCACCGTAACACTGGTAGAAACGATGTGAATATTACGGTGCTACGCACCTCAAAAACATGATTTGAAACTACAAATATTACGGTGCTACGCACCTTTTTTTATAACATGATTTGAAACTCTACTACTACAAATATTACGGTGCTACGCACCTTTTTTTATGCTGTGTGTAGCGGTGATTTGCCCGTTTAAAGGTACTTCCCGAATTTTATAGGTATCGGAATTGATAAAACATATTTTTTTATTATCAATTGCAAATGCAAGGTCGTTTTGTGGATACGCTTTACTCAGTTCACCAATGGAATCCAATTGTATTTTTTGGGCAACTTCAAAAGTTTTATAAAAACTTAATTCAGAACCTTTAGGTTGCATCCGTTCCACAACAATGAGTTTTTTTTCAGGAAGAGCGCAAAAGGCAGTTTTATGCGTTACGCCTTTAATTTGTCCTATTTTTTTTAATATCATTTTTAAGGTTTAATCGTAAAAAATCCAAGTCAAAAAAATTATTACGAAAATATTCGTAAAAAAATTTGCTATTACGAATTAATTCGTAGTAAATTTGCAGTAGAAATGGTTTCAATCATTTGTGCGCATATTTAAGCCACTTTTACAGGATTAAAACGAAAATTTTAATTTCACACCGTATCATTTACCATTCTAATACAAAAAATAAAACAATTATAGAATGCTGATTATTAGATATTTATTATTTTTTATAGGTTTTAATACGCTTAAAGCACAGTCCATACAAACTGTTGATTCTTTAATAATTCCAGTCGTCAATTATCAACAATTGCAGGAGCAATACTTTGATATTCAAAGTGATTCTACCATTGTTATCACTTTTTGGGCATCTTGGTGCATGTCCTGCCGCCTTGAAATGCCTTACTTTGAACAACTCCGAAAAGAGTTTTCTACTAAAAAATTGAAAATAGTCTTGGCAACGATTGACCTTAGTAGCCATATAGAGAGCAAAGTAAAACCATTTTTGATACAAAATCGAATACAATCCGAAGTCATTGCTTTCCAAGATAAAGTGCCTCCTATTAAATTGTTTCCATTGATTTGCCCTAATTGGTCGGGTAGCATTCCGATCACAGTGGTTATGAATAAAACAGACGGCACTTATTTTGAAACCACTTTTGACAGTTATGAAAAACTGAAACAAAGCATTTTACCTTATCTGAAATAGCACGCTGCGTGATAGCAAATACAAGCAGCAAAAAAAAAATCATTTTATTACGAAAAAAATCGTAATAAAATTTGCTATTACGAATTAATTCGTAGTAAATTTGCAGTAGAAATATTTCAAGCGTATTCAAACGGCGTTCAACGTTTGAATGTTTTATTTTTAAAATTAAAAGTTGAATTATGTCTGAAAAAGGATTTATCCGCCCGACAGAAGCTGAATTAGAAATATTACAAATTCTTTGGGTACATGGATTATCAAGCGTCAAGTTTTTGAATGAGTTGTTGAATCAAAAACGGACTGTTGGCTACACTTCAACCCTCAAAACCATTCAGATTATGCACGAAAAAGGTTTGGTCAAACGACAACGCGGTTTCTGGAAAAGTCATGACTACGAAGCTACCGTTAACCAAACTGAAGTGCAGGGTCACTTGTTACAAGAGTTCGTGACGAACACTTTCGGGGGTTCGATGACGCAATTAATGTTGCAAGCCTTAGGCAATCAAGCCAATGAAGTATCGGATTTGGCAGCAATCAAAGCGTTTATTCAAGAAATGGAGGAGAAAAACCGTTAAAAATTATTAAAAACAATGCAAACACCGCTTTTTGATTTTTCTAATCTCGTATTCAGTAGTGTGGTACGGGCATTGGGCTGGATGCTTATTGACAGCATTTGGCAAGGATTCGCAATCGCTTTGTTGACCGCTATTTTGCTGAAAGGCTTACAATATCGCTCCGCACAAACGCGCTATCAAGTGGCTTATGTCGCTTTGATGTCTTTGTTCGTGTTGGCAATTTATAATTTTATTTCAGCTTATGTAGTGGAGTCCGTTTCCGTTCCTGCGATTGGGATTCCTTCAAAAGCGGCTTCTATTGAAATGAATGATTTTGTTATCAAAGTTATTGAAAATCAATCGTTTGCAACGTTGAGTCGTGATTTTATAAACGTTTTTTTGACTCCTTACTTAGGCGTAATCACGCTGGCTTGGGGCATTGGTTTTTGTTTTTTTGGACTTCAATTGACCCGTTGTTGGTGGCAAATCCGCCGTTACCAACAACGCGGCGGGCAGCCATTAGCGGATGTTTGGCAAGCCCGATTACGCACTTTTCAACAACTTTTTTCTAATAATCGCTCGATTCAACTCTTGGAAGTCGCTTGGACGCAAGTACCTTTGACGGTTGGATGGTTGAAACCGATTATTTTTGTGCCAATTGGTTTGGTAAATCGCTTGCAACCTGCAGAAGTGGAAGCGATTTTAGCACACGAATTGGCACATATTATCCAAAATGATTATTTTTTTAATTTTTTACAAGCCGTTGTGGAAGTAATTTTTTATTACCATCCTGCGGTTTGGTGGTTGTCATCGGTCATTCGGAATGAACGCGAAATGCGTTGCGACGATATGGCAATTGCGATTTGCGGCAATAATCGATTGGTCTATGCCAAAGCATTGGTGCATCTGCAAACGCAACACGATGAAAATCAAGCGAATCGTAAATTAGCGTTGCATTTTAAAAAGCAACCCAGTTTACTATTTCGACGCATTCAACGTATTTTTGCTCCACCTATTCAACAATCCGCAATGATGGAAAAAAGGATGATTACAGGGCTTTTGCTCTGCGGCATTTTAATTATGGCAGTGGCGAACAATCGTTCCAACAACGAAATCAGTAGCCCAATTCTAAATAAAATTTTGAACAACGTGGTTCAAAACAAACCATTATCGGAAAATACAGCAGAAACAACCGATACATTGCCGAAAACAACGGTTCGGCAAGTCATAGAGACGCTTACGGTTACCTCTGATGATGAAATTGATACGATTCCAGTATTATTCGAGTCCAAAAAAATCGCTACGGATACGGTATTGATGCCAGAAACGGGTAAAATAAGGATTATTCAATCCGTGCAAAGCGAATCTTCCAATCATAAGCATGAAAAAGAGGATCCTGACAAAATAATCATTGGCTCTATTAATGAGTTTCGACGCAATCCCGAAGGTTGGTTTACAATTACCAAATATCGCAGCAAGGATGGCGGCACTCGAATTGATACGATTCATTGGAGCGATAAAAAGGATGAAGTTCGGGTTGATAAAGGTAAATGGGACGCTAAAAGTGTCATTGTAACCGAAAAAGACCCACTACTCAAAACGCTTGAAAAAGAGTTAATGAATGATGCCTTAATTATGAATACCCGAAAATATGAATTTCGATTAGATGAAAAAGATTTAAATATTAATGGGGATTTGATGGAAAAGCGCGTTTATGATAAGTACAAGCAATATTACAAAATATTGACTACCAAACAGTTAGGTAATGGAAAATTTGCATTGAATATTTCTAAGAGCGATACAACCCTTACAGTTCCGCCTACGCCCAATCGTCAAAACGCGCCTACGCCTAAGATGCTTCCAGGACATTGTTATTCGATGTGCCATTTGGATAATGGCAGTTATGATGAGTGGCGCGAAATCATTTGTCAAGATAAGATTACACCCGAACTTATAAAATCCGTTATTGTCAAATTGAAATCAGATGTTGGTTTGCCTGCATCTGTTTCGACAACCGAGTTTACGAAAGAGGCACGCATCGCGCTGTGCGCGTATCAGGAAAAATATAAATTGCCTGTTGGCAATTTTAATATAGAAACAATCAAGCATATGGGTATTCCAATTAAGGAATAAGTTGAGTATCAATCAAACCCAAAGTGCGGAAAGTTGCAACTTGCCGCACTTTTTGCTGCTATTTCTGTTTGAAATTGAAAAACAAAAAGAGTACATAAAAGATGTGTAACCTAAGATTTCACGACTCCTCTGCTGGTACTAATGGTTTAGAAGCATCAATTCCAAACCATAGTAATCCACCCAAAATCACGATGCAGCCAATGATTTGCACAGGCAATTCATACTGATTATGATTCATGGTTAGGATGTAACCAAACGCAGATGCCATGATAGACGCGCCTAACTGACCCGCTAAACCCATCGTTCCTGCCACTGAACCCGCAAATTGACCACCAATATCGGTCGCAACTGCCCAGGAAACAGGTAATGTAAAGTCTTTAAACGCTAATCCCAAGGACAAAAAGATGATTGCAATATTAATATCTTGTATCAGCGTCCCAATTATCATGCAAATCCCTGACATCACCAAGCCAAACATGCCGACATAACGCCGTCCAAAGGTAATGCCTTTCAATTTCGTCAAGTAATCTGATGCAAAACCACCCGCAAGACAGCCTGCCATCCCTAAAATAAAGGGTAATGAAACCATAAAGCCCGTTTTGGCATCCGATACGCCTCTACCATCTTGTAAATATTTGGGCATCCATGACATATAGAAATAAGCACCATACAAAAGACAATGATACATACCCATTAATGCCCATAAATTTTTATTACGCAAAACCGTTTTCCAAGGAAGTAGGGCATGGCTTGGCTTTTTCAAACTGCGCCCTGCTTCAATTTCGGCTACTTCCGCCGCGCTGATATTCGACATATCTCTTGGTTCGTCTTTGTACCAGAACCACCAAAACAAGACCCACACGCAGCCTAACGCGCCTAAAATGTAGAAAACAGCCCGCCATCCGCCATACGTGTATGCCAAATAAGGGGCGACAAAAGGGGCTAATGCACCGCCTAAACGGCTGCCCATCCATACTATAGACTGGATTCGACCCCGTTCTTCCGCAGGAAACCATCTTGCAATCGCAACCGATACGGTCGGAAACGCACCCGCTTCTCCTGCGCCAAATAAGAAACGTGTAATCACTAAAAAGTAAAATCCAGTCGTAAAACCAGTTAAAATGGTGAAAAAAGACCACCATAATACAATCCGAATCAACGTGACTTTCGGTCCGTATTTGTCCACTAACATGCCTGTCGGAATTTCAAACAAGCCATAAGCAAGCGAAAATGCACCCAGCACTAAACCCCATTGTTCTTTGCTCAAACCCAATTCTTTCATCATGTCTTTGCTCAATACCGAAATGGAATTTCTATCCAAATAGGTCACTACCGCAAAAACAACAAAGACTAAAACTAATTGATACCTTTTTTTCATGTCGTTTTAATTTCAATTTCTAATTTTTTGTTTTGTTTTAAATCGTATCATCCCAATTAAGGCTATTAAAATAAGTATAAAACCAAAAAAGGTTTGGAGTGTATAGGTTTCTCCAAACCAAAAATAACCAATCATTAACGCAAACATCACTTCCGCATACCGCAACATGGATAAAAAACTGGTGTCTTCTTGCTTGGCATTTTCGCCATCCAGCGTTCCGCGCAAACTGTATGTGAATAAAACTTGTGCTACGAAACCTGAAAACCCAATCCCTAAAAAAATAAACGATTCATGCAAATCTGGCGTTTTCCAATAAGGTATTGATAATGAACCACTTATGACACTCGCTATGAGCATAAAATAATGAATCACTACTAAGGGATGGTCATCATCCCCAATTTGACGAATTAAAATATAGAGTAATCCATTTGCAAAAGCGGAAATCAATCCAATGATTAAATCAAAGGTACTAATACGAATATCAAAACCTTTCAAACAACAAACACCTAACATTGCCAGTCCCAGAAAAGTCCATTGTATCCATTTCAAGCGTTCTCCAAGCATGAAAATTGCTAAAATCGCGGTGAATACAGGTGCTAAATATTTTAGCGTAACCGCCGTTCCAAAAGGAATGCGCGGCAATATATAAAAAAAAGAAAATAAAGAAACCGTTCCAACAAAAGCACGCGTTAATAAAAGTTTGGTGTTTTTGCCTTTTAATGAAATCTTATTCCAATATAAAAAGAATATACAAAATAACCAAGTGACAAAAGACCTAAAAAATACATGTTCAAAACTATGTATTTCTGGTAAATATTTTATCAAGGCTTGCATGATTGAAAAACACATCGTGCTTAACAACATATATTGAACACTTTTGCTTAGATTCATTTTTTTCTTTTTTTTAACACATAGGTCACATAGTTGGCATAGAACACATACGGCATTTATTGGGATGCTGTGAATTTTATACATTTTCTAAATGGTTTGTAAATCAATTCGAGCATAACGTGCGTCAAGTTTGAAACTTGACGCACGTTTATTGTACAAATGTGTCCTATGGGTTAGTGAAAAACGTTGCCTTCCATGATTTTTCGGACGGTGCGAATCGTACCTGCCCGTTTGACATTGATTTTATCGCCATTCGTCTCCATTTCGAGTTTGACCTCTATCACGCCTGATGGATGTTCTATAATAATGACTTCGCTCGGCGCACCATTTGTCGTTCCAACTTCGGAAGCAATACTTCCTTTGATTTTCAAGGCAGTGCCAATACAAATCGCACCTGTTACGGCATGGGCAGGATGGAGCGTTTTCGGTGTAAAATAGAGCGATTGAATATTATTGGAACTATTTTTAGCTTTGGAAAGCAACCCAATTTTAGGTAAAACGCTGTTACTGACATCGCCAAGTCCCATTTTTTGTCCCGCTTCCAAGCGAATTTTTTCTAATTTCGCCATTAAATCTTTGCTTTTTTGGAAAAATTCGACCTTTTCATTGCCTATTAAACCAAAATCACTGGCTTTCATCAAAACCATTGGAATCCCCGCATCCAACATGGACACCGAAACGCCTTGAATCGTATCTCGAATCTTCCCTGTGGGCAATAATTTCCCTGTTTTGCCGCCCACTTGGTCGAATAAATTCAAAACCACTGGTGCAGCCGTTCCCGGAACGCCACTAATCGCCATCGTACCATTATATTCGACATAACCTTTGGGTGTTTGCACGATTTCCTCAATAATCGAATGGGTATTGATGTTATAAACCATAACCCGCGTTTCTGGAATCGTCGCTTTCACCATCCCGCGTTCTATCGCAAAAGGCGCGACACCTGCCATCATATTACCACAAGGCGGAGTCGTATCCACAAACGCTTTTTCAATTTCGACTTGCGCAAATAAATAATCCACATCAATCCCTTTCCGTTTGGAAGGTTGTACCATGACGACTTTGCTCGTCACCGTGACCGTTCCGCCCAAACCGTCAATTTGATGTGGGTCAGGCGAACCCATGATTTTTAATAATATGTTATTACGCAGCGTTACGTCCGTTGGCAAATCGCGCATATCCAAAAAAGGTCCCTTTGATGTACCTGCACGCATGTACAAACATGGAATACTTTTTTCAGCAATAGGAGTGATTTTAGGAATTGTTTGAACGGCTGGATAGGTGGTTTTACAGGCAGTTAAGGCGCATAAAACACTGATAATCAAGATAGAATGTTTCATAAATATGTAAATTTATAATATTTTAACACATAGAGAAAACTTACGCCGTCAGAATGGGGATAAAGGGAGCAAAAGATTTTAAAAATGATTTTTTTTGCAAAAAAATCATTTTTAAAATCTTTTGCTCCCTTTGAAAGGTCTTTTTTCTATTTATTCGGCTGCCGAATAACCTGCAGCGCGTCCAAAAACGGCTCCCGAAGTCAATCCAGAACCGCCTGGATAGCCGTAAAAAAAGACTCCGCCAACCATTTCACCACAAGCAAACAAGCCTGCAATCGGTTCGTTATTTTCATTCAAAACCGAACCTGTTTTATCGACTTTCACCCCGCCATACGTAAACGTAATGCCGCCCGTCACAGGATAGGCTCGAAATGGCGGCGTTTCCAACCGATTTGCCCAATTTGACTTTGGTAAAGCCAAACCAATTGTATTTTTACCATCTTTAATCGTCGGGTCAAATGGTTTTTCAACATTGACCGCAGCATTGTACGCCTTCAAAGTTGCCAATGCTTTTTCAGGTGGAATGCCTTTTAGTTTTTGAACCAACTCTTCCAATGTATCGGCTTCTACGAAACTCGCATCGGCTGTTTTATACTCGCCGTACAACAACGGATAGACTTTTGCATCAAAAACCTGCCATGCAAATTGTTTGGGCTGTTCTAACACGGCTTTTCCGAATTGCGCATACGTGTAATTCCGAAAATCGGCACCTTCATCCACAAAACGGTCGCCATTTGCATTTAGCATCACCCCAAACAAATAAGATATTTTTCTATAATGTTTACGCTCTATGTGCGGAATATTCAAATTACCATATTCGGGCATGTGTAAATCCATCGGCGTTGCGTGACAACCGCCAAAATGCCCATTTAAACTTGCGCCAACCGATTGAGCCATTTCGATACCCGCGCCTTGATTGTGTCGCGTGCCGCGAACCCTTGCTTTTGCCCAATTTTGACCTAAATATTTGATTCTCAATGCTTTATTTGCCTCAAAACCACCACTCGCTATGACTACTGAATCTGATTTCACCTCTACGTCTTTGCCGTAATTGCGGTAACGCACGCCTATCACTTTTCCATTTTCTATTAACAATGAATTTACATTACAATTATACTTAATTTTGCCGCCTAAACGAGTAAATTCTCTTAATTCGGCTTGCACTAATCCATCGCCTTCGCCTTCGGATTCCAACGTTAAACCACCCCAAAAAATGTATTTTCCATCTTTTTGAAACGTTTGACGCGAATAAATCGGGTCAAAACGCACATTATGACTCGCTAACCATTGAATGGTTGGCAAACTTTCCTCTACTAAAAAATGTTGCAAATCGGTCAACGGTTCTCCTTCATTGAAATGTTGTAAATCGGCTAAAAATTTTGTTTTTGGATACGAACCAAAATCCGTTTGGTCTAATCGTTCATCCGTTGGATTTTTTAACAATGGTTTCAAATCATTAAAATCATCATACGCAAAACGCATCGCGCCCGCCGTATAACGACTATTCCCCCCAAATTCTTTGGTATTCGCTTTTTCGAGCATCAAAACAGATGCACCGCGTTCTAAGGCAGCTATCGCAGCGCACATTGCGGCGTTACCACTTCCTATGACAATCACATGATTTTTTTTCATACATTCGATTTTAATTGAAAAATTAGGATACAATTAGGCAATGGATGTACGGATTTTTACAGATTTTCACGGATTGGTACGGATTTTTTTGAAAAATTCCGTACCAATCCGTGAAAATCCGTACATCCATTGCCTAACAAAGTTCCTCCAAATTCAACTTAGAAACTATAATTGACAGACGCATTCAAGAAACGTCCTTGTGTACCAAATTGGTTGGTTCTGCGAGAATAAACCACTTCACTGGTCGTTTGAGGCACTTGTAACAAGTCAGGATAAACATCAAACAAGTTATTTGCACCTACGATAATCGCCAATTTTTTGATAGGGCGATAGCTTAAAGAGACATCAAACAAGGTTTTTGCAGCAAAAACTTGGTATTTTTTCGCGGTAACATCCGTCGGAGCCACTTTCAAAGTAGCCAAAGGGTCTGAAACTTCGCCAAAACGCGTCCAACGGAACAACAAATTGAAACTTTTATAATCATAACCTGTCGAAACAATCAATTTGCTCTTAGGCTGACCATCCGTGATATACAAAGCCGCATTGGGGCTGACCACTTGCACTCCTGTTGATGTGTTGCGATTCGCCCGCAACGTTGTCGTCATAGACGAATAAGCCACATTTACAGACAACTTATTTTCTTTGTCCAAAGCTCTATTATAACCTGCAACAAATTCAAAACCATTCGTGCGTGTATCAATCGCATTCACAAACACCGTAGCCGTTTTTGGGAAACCAGCCGCTACAAAATCAGGATAACCAGTTGTTTTGATGTCACCCGACAACATAATACGATTATCCACATCAATTTGGTATAAATCCGCTGTCATTGTGAAATATTCACCCAATTTAGAGGTGATACCACCTGCATAATCCATAGAAGTTTCTTTCTTCAAACCATTGATACCCAATGTCGCTGCCAATTTAGAATCCGCAGGAAGGACTGGATTATAAATAGAATTGCCCGCATTGTCAAACGAAATATTGACATAATTACTATAGTGAATCTGCGTCATAGACGGCGCACGGAAACCGCGACTAATCGAACCCCGAATCGCAAAAGCATCTGTTGCTTTGTAGCGACCATTCACTTTTGCAGAGATGTCATTACCAAAATCGCTGTAATTTTCACCGCGAACCGCAGCACCTACCAATAATTCTTTTGTAATATCACTTTCTGCCTCTACATAAACGCCTACATTGGTTCTATTCCACTTTCCTGCGGTTTTATCACTAAAACCTTCCCGTCCGCTTGAACCCACATCGCGTGTTGCAAACAAAGGACCTTTTTTCCAAGAAGCTTCATCACCTGCCGTTTGTTGGAACATTTCAGCCCGAAGTTCCGTACCTGCTCCGACGCTCAAATTGGGATATTTATTAGCATTGAAGGATTTGGTAACATCGGCATTCACCAATGTTTGGGTAACATGCGTTTGACCAACATAAAATTTGGTTGGAGACGCATCGCCTAAACTTGGATTTACCGTATTTTCAGCATTCCAATCCACTTGATTAGAGCCCTGTCCAATACTTAAATCCGCATTCCAACCATTACTCAAGGTGCCTTTGATACCCGCCGTGATAGAATAATCCTGCAAAGTCGCAGGCGCGATTGGATTATATCCATTCGGGAAAATAGACAAAACAGAACGGCTTACATTAGAAGGAGGGCGTGTGAAAACCCCTGTGATTACGTGTTTGTTGGTGTAACCGCCAAACGTGTAAAAATCCCATTTATCATTGATAGGCAAACCTGCATTGATAAAAAGACCATAAGTCGTGCTTTCAGCAGCACCTAAAACGGCTCTATCCAAATTGATACCCCGTGCTTTCACTAAACTATCGTCTTCCACGACATTGCTTTTATAAAAACCCGCACCTGCCTTATAGATGCCAGAACGGTCATATCCTTCTGTGTGTCCATAAGTGAGCGTTGTATTCAAAAAACCTTTTGAACCTAATTTCAAACCTACATTTGCTGCAACATTATAAGTCGCACCATCAGTGACGGTTTTGATAGGCAACAAATTGTTGACATCAATTTGTGGACGAGAATAACCTGTGCCTGTATAAACATTGACAGCACCGCCAGAAGACGCATTATTCAATTGCAAATTGATAACGCCTGCAATTGCATCCGAACCGTATTGAGCCGCCGCACCATCGCGCAAAATTTCCACTCGTTTCAAGGATAAAGCTGGCACTACATTAATATCCGTACCGGCTTGCCCTTTTCCAACCCCATCATTGATGCTCAAAAAAGATACTTTATGACGGCGTTTGTTGTTGACCGTTACCAAAACTTGGTCGGGTCCCAAACCGCGTAACGTTGCAGGATCCACAAAAGGAGCCGCATCATTGATACCAAATTTCACCGAGTTGAATGAAGGCGCACTATAATGAATGGCTTGACCTAAATCCATTTGTCCTGTTGTTTGCAAATCTTTGATATTAATCACGTCGATTGGAACAGGTCTATCCACATCGGTACGCGGTTTCGTACCAAAACGAGAACCAACGACTGTAACTTCGGACATCAAAGAAGCCGATTCTTCCATAAGAATATCCAATGAAGACGTACTTGGTGTAACCGTTACTTCTTGCGTTTTAAAGCCTACAAACGTGAATAACAACACATCACCAGTGCTTGCATCTAAGGTGAAATTGCCCTCTGCATCCGTCAAAGTACCGCGTGTCGTGCCTTTGATACTGACGCTCATACCAATAATCGGTTCACCATTTTTGTCTTTGACTTTCCCTACAATGGTTTGTACGGTAACAGGCGTTGATAAATGAATTGATTTTTTTAAGGTAACATGTTGATTATCAGCACATACAGGCATCACACAAGTGATAGACATGCTTAATGGCAATAATGCCATTTGAAGAAATTGTTGATATTTTTTTTTCATAAATTTTAGAAAAAACAATAATTGAATAAGACGATGTTGTTTGCCTATAACTACGACCTACTATAAAAATCGGAGTTGCTTTTTGCATTAAAATTAATTGCGCTGCAAATTAACGCTAATTTTGGAAATTACATTGGTTCTTAGGATATTTTTTTAGGTTTTGTACTGCGCACATGATGTTTTTTGGGATAGGATGGATGTACGGATTCAACGGATTTTCACCGATTGGTACGGATTTTTTTGCAAGGGTATTAGGAGAGCATAACAAAAAATTCGTACCAATCGGTGAAAATCCGTTAAATCCGCACATCCATCACATCCCCTGTAATCGCATATCAACTCAATCCTAATAATTTTTTATTCAAGGTTTCATCCGTTCCTGCGCTTGCAAAATCGTCAAAAGCTCTTTCGGTCACTTCGATAAGGTGTTTTTGAATGAACGGTGCGCCTTCTGCCGCGCCTTGATGGGACGATTTGATGCAACATTCCCATTCCAATACCGCCCAACTATCGTATCCATATTGGGCTAATTTGGAAAAAATGGCTTTGAAATCGACTTGCCCATCTCCCAAAGAACGGAATCGCCCTGCCCGATTTGCCCAACTCGAATAACCACTATATACGCCTTGTTTGCCTGTTGGATTAAATTCAGCATCTTTGACATGGAAAGCCTTGATTCGTTCATGATAAATATCTATAAAGGCTTTATAATCAAGACATTGCAATACAAAGTGGCTTGGGTCATAATTGATACAAGCTCTCGGATGCCCTTTCAAATAATCCAAAAACATTTCAAAAGTCGTCCCATCAAATAAGTCTTCTCCTGGATGTAATTCATAACAATAATCAACGCCGCAATCATCAAACACATTCAAAATAGGCTTCCAGCGTTTTGCCAATTCTTTAAATGCGGTTTCTATCATGCCCGCAGGACGTTGTGGCCAAGGATACAAATAGGGCCAGGCTAACGCGCCCGAAAAACCAACATGAGTCGTCAAACCCAGATTTTTAGAGGCTTTGGCGGCTAATATCAATTGGTCTTTTGCCCATTCGCGGCGTTTTTTATCATTGCCCAAGGTGGCTGTGGATACATTCGCAGGGGCAAAACCGTCATATAAAGCATGATAACTTGGATGCGCAGCAACCAATTGACCTTGCAAATGTGTTGATAACTCAGTGATTACCAAACCTTTATCAGCTAATTTACCTTTCAACTCATCACAATAAGTGGTGCTTTCAGCTGCTTTGGAGAGGTCAATCAATCGGCTATCCCAAGACGGCAATTGCAATCCTTTATAACCTAATTTTGACATATAATCCGCTATCGTATCCAACGAATTGAAAGGGGCTTCATCGCCCATAAACTGCGCTAAGAAAATAGCGGGACCTTGAATGGTTTTCATATTGTAACTTTTTTGTACTTTGCGAAAGTATTTAAAAAAACAAAGTTGCAAACTTACAAAAATAGTTGCAAGTGACCCATTTATAGCAAAAAAAAGAGCAGTTGCTATCGCAACTACTCCACCATATATATTCACTTTTACTCTAGCCGTGTTGATTAAAAGGGACAACCTTTGCAACTATCCACTTTGGTATTCTGATTCGGACGCGAAATTTTTGATTTTTCGCTTTCCATACAGCCTTTACAACCAATGACGCGGAACTCCGTCCGACGATTCATTTGATGCTCTTGCTCACTACATGGTATATTATTCGCACATTTATTAACATTCATATTTTCACCATAACCTCTTGGTACTAAACGGTCCCGCTCAATGCCTTTCTCTACTAACCAACGTACCACTGCTTCAGCACGACGTTGTGACAATCGACTATTATATGCATTGGAACCGCGTGAATCGGTATGAGATGCCAATTCAATGATATAAGTCGGATTCTCTTTCAACATTTTCAACAATTTATCCAATTCAGGGTTGGATTCATCTCGAATGAAAGATTGGTCAAAATCGTAATAAATGTGTAATAAATAGGCTTGCGCACCATCTTCATGCGGCGTTGTACTTGGTTCAAAAACACCTGTACCGGGATGTGCCACAGGCGTTGTAGGCTTAGGCGCGTCCACGATTTTACCCTCATTGTAATTCACACCATTGACTTTACCATGTGCAGGTTTATCATTGATTGGATTCACATAGACATTTTTGCTGGGGTCAAAATACGGTTTATTCGGTTGAGGCTGCGTTTGAGAAACCGTAGGTGGCTTCTGAGCCGCAGGTGCATTCGTTGGTTGCAAATTTAAAACCACTTGAAGGGTTTTAGATTCTTTCAAGCCTTTGGTACACAAAGAATCGCCTTCTGCGGTTGCCGATAAAAATTGTACTTTCTCTCCTTTTACCTTGTAACAACACTCTTTTTTCAAGGCAAATGCAAATTTGCCAGAAGCGTCCGTTACCAAAGTCTGTGTAGAATCGCCAGGGCAATCCGATGTCAACGTAATCGTAACACCCTCTAAAGGGGTTCCTAATACTTGGTCATAGGCTACGCCTTCCATCAAAAATCGCATCTGTCTGCGCAATGGAATCTCTACTAAATCAGATCCTTTTTCATTCGCCGCTTTGGAACAAGCTTCCTTAGAATTCACTTCGTACGTATCTTTATCCGCTTTGAAAGTACAACAAGTATTAAATTTCATATCAACACTCACTCGACCATTTTTACCCGTTTTGTACTCTGTCCGATTGCAAGAATCGCTCGTAACCGACGCATTTTCAATGGGTTCTTTGGTTTCTTCGTCATAAACAAAGATTTGAACTGGTATCGCTGCTTTTGTAAAACTATAAATATCATCGCGTCCTGCACCGCCTTGACGGTCTGACGAGAAGAAACCTGCCGTCCCATCTTCATTGAATGAAATCGAAAAATCATCATCTTTGGAGTTGATAGGCCCCCCCATATTTTCGGGCGCAGTCCATTGATTGGCACCTTTTTCATCCACATAGTAAATATCCAACCCCCCTAAACCCAATTGTCCATCGGAACTAAAATACAACCGTCCATTATTTTGAATATAAGGGAACAGTTCATTGCCTTCTGTATTGACGGAAGGACCCAAATTAACTGGTGCGCCCCATTTACCATTTTCTTTGTCAGCAACATATAAATCCATTCCACCATAACCTGAAGGCATATCCGATGCAAAATATAACTTATTTCCATCTGCACTCAGCGCAGGATGCGCACAAGAATAACGGTCACTATTGAAAGGCAAATCCATTTCATTGCCCCAATTCGTCGCCCCTTTTCCTTTTTGAGCCGAATAGATTTTCAATTTCATCGTTCCATCATCATCCTTACCCGCTTTGCCATGTGTAAAATTATTTCGAGTGAAATAAACCGTTTGTTGGTCTTTGCTAAACGTTACAATCGCATCATGGTATTTAGAATTAATATCCGATGCAAATTTTTCAGGGCGACCATAAACCATTTTACTACCACTTTTTTTAACAGGGACAAAGTATAAATCCAAAAATGGATTGCCCGTCCAAGAGTGATTGCGTTTTACCACCACCCCTTTATCGCGTTCAGACGCAAAAACCAGCCCTTCCCGACTGCCATCTTTGTAGAAAGCGGGACCAAAATCATCTAAACGAGAATTGAATGTTGTGGTAACTACTTCATAGATACCATCTCCTTTGGTTTTCAATTCTTGTTCATTTTCGCAGGCTTTGTGGAGGTGCTGACCGCGAATATCTTCAGGCGCGGACTCTGTAAATTTCGCATACCAATCTTTGGCTGCATCACATTTGCCATTGCGTTGCAACATTTGACCATAATAAAGATAATGTACGGGTTGCGCAGTCGGCAATTTAACGACTTGGGCATACATCATTTCTGCATTGACCACATCGCTGACTTTCAAGTAACACTCCGCTAATGCAATCTTTGCATCGGGGTTATTGTCTTTTGCCGCTAAGGGCTGTAAAATTTCGATGGCTTCTGTATAATTCAAATCTTTCATATATTGTCTTGCACGCGTCACTTTGGAGGACTGCGCGAAGACCGCATTTGAACACATTAGTAAGCCAAACGCCAGGAAGTAAAAGTTACTCGGTCTCATGATTTTAATTTTTGAATATAGTATGTTTGTAAAAGTGATAAAAAGAAATCGGATTTTATCACAGTAGTGATTTATGTATGGTTTTGTTTTTGAATCGAAATGTCATGCCAAAAAATCAATTTACACCATTATTAACCTCTTTTTTGCAAAATTTTATTATTTTTTAATGAAATTAGGTACGATTGGAACACGGATGACACCGATTGGGCAGATTTTCACGGATTTTATTTCATACTTACCACAGTACATTTTAAATAAAAATCTGTATAAAATTAAAAAATCTGTGAAAATCCGCCCAATCGGTGTCATCTGTGTTCCAATTGTATCCCACTTTATGGGTTTAAAGTATTTAAAAATAGCGCGGAGTCACTGTTTTACGCGTCTGATAATTAAACTCATAACCTGCCATGATTTCAAAAGAACCACCTGCTGCCCTTTGTAATTTTGTCAAGGTGTAATCATAAGCTGCACCAATACGCACACCATTCGACAAGTAGTAGGCAAACCATAAATCGACAGAATCATACGTACTTTTTTTAGTGAAAACTTCCACCGCAGAGCGGAATGAAGTACCAACCCACAATGTTTCTTGGAAAAACAAGGACAAATCCACATTAAATTCCGTAGGTGCGCCAATGCGGTCAAAAGCAGCATCTTTTTTAAGTTTGCTGTCCAGCCCCACCGATTTAACCAATGCAGACGGTTTGAAAATCAACGCATTGCCTTTTAAAGGAATCGCTGCACCAATCGTGTAAAAATAGTGCCGATATTGTTTCGCATAAATAGCCGAATTATCGGTTCTATCTTTGGTCAAATCGTACTCAATGATACGCGGGCAACCAATACCTGTGTAAAAATAATTGTTGTAATAATAAATACCTGTTCCCAAATTAGGTCTCCAGATATTTACATCAAATTGATAAGCGGGATCACCTGGATCCAATCGTTGCAATTTGCCCCAATCGGCTCTCCAATTGTAACCACCGCCTTGTACGCCAATACATAATTTGCCTTTTCCGACTGGAATCCGATAAGAATACGCCAAATTACCAGAAATCGTCGTTGTAGGTCCAATTTGGTCAAAGACAAGGCTCCCGCCTAATCCAACCCTATCGTTTTTCATAGGCGTGTGAATCGTCAAAGACTGCGTTTGTGGCGCACCCTCTATCCCCCACCATTGCGTTCGGTGGAGCAAATTGACTATCATGTGGTCTTTAGAACCCGCATACGCTGGGTTGAATATCAGACTGTTGAACATATACTTGGTGAACATCGGATCTTGTTGAGCCGACACCCGTATTCCGACAAGCAGCAGAGTGAAAAGTGTGATAGTTTTCTTCATGATTAAAGAATTTTTTTTTAAAATATTTGAGTCTTTTGGGGGGACTCATCATAGTATGGGTGTAGATTACAAGTATTTAATTAAAAAGGCACAAAAATCGTGCTGATTCGTCCACTTAGTAATGATTTGGATTGGGTTGTAAGAAATTTAATATTTGATTATATTTTTTATAACTCAAAAATGGTGGTTTTTTGAATTAGGATTTTTTTAGGATGGGTAGGATTTTTTTAGGATTCATTTTAATTAAAATGAA
>JBDLWG010000261.1:0-3493 GCA_039804385.1 Bacteroidota bacterium | reverse complement strand
ATCTGCCATCACTTTGATAACATCAATATTTTTAATACCTTGTTCTCTTGCGGTCTTCATCAGATTGCTTTTTAGGGCTTGTTGCCGAATCAATTCAATGGATTTTTGTTGAACCGCATTGTAATCCTCAGGCGAAAATTTGTTGAAAACGCCTTGTGCAATGTCGTAATATTTGACATCGGGTTCAATCGCAATAATCATCGGTTCTGGCACATTGCTAATCCGAATCGTCTTTGCAGTCGAATCCGCCTCCACTTTCATCTTGCTCAAATCATAACCTACCAATACTTTTGCCTTGACTTGCAATATAATACGCTTGGTAGAAGTAAATACTTTCAAATATTGTTTGGTATCCGTCTCACTGAACACTTCAGCAAATTGCCCTTCCACCGTAACCAATTTAGAAACCGTTTTGATGTGTTCGAGCAGCACCGTAGAAGTTTGGTCATGTTTGACTTCGGTGGGCGCATACCACATTTTGGCAATCGCAATACCCGCAATAAAGATTCCGCCAAACGCTAAGGCGCGTAAAATTGTATTCAAATTAAACATAATGAGTTGATTTTTAAAACAATGTCTAAAAGAACGAAGGGACAATCTGCAAAGATTGCCCCTATTTTTTGGTTGGGTGTGCCGTGTTTCTCCCAAGAGTAAGTTTAAAATTACATAGAAAGTCTTGTAAAGTTTTTCGTTTTGTCCTAAAAAAAATGCTATTGTATTTTTTGGAAGTTATTTTTGTATAGTGAAAAAATTACACTCGTTTTGGAATCACTTTCGGCAAATACAAGGTCAATTCCTGCCCAATAAAGACATAATCTTCCTCAATATTGTTCCACATCCGAATATTATACGGCGTACAGTTGAAAATCTCCGCTAACATTTCGATATGTTCCCCATCTGCCACGGTATAACTGGTTTTGATATAATTCGGGTCATCATGCAAACCCGGCATATCATTCATGACAATCGGGCTAAAATTCAAACCAGCAGAAGTCGAACCATCAGGATGCGACATATAGTCACTAAACGCATTCAACACGCGGCGCGGTAACACCACATTATTGCCTTTCGGGTCATCTGGAATGTAGCCATTGCCAAAATGTGGGTTCAATGCTTTGACCGATTCAAGGGTCAAACCTGTTACATCTGCAACCGTTTGTAAAGAAATGTAATTCGTAACTTTCGTCCGAGCAAGGAGTTGTAAATCTAATTCCGGTAGGCGAGGTTTTAAACCGTGAGACTTATAGTTTTTCATCAAATAAGTAAACGCGATGAATTTTGGAATATAATTCTGCGTTTCTTCGGGCAAAAAAGCCTTCACTTTATCAAATTCTTTACTACGTGCCTTCTTAATCGCACCTGCTAATTTGCCTACACCGCAATTGTAGCCTGCAAGTGCCATTTCCCATTCATTAAAAGCGTTATACATCCGCTTGAAATCTTTGAGGGCAGCCTCTGTTGCTTTATATACGTCATAGCGTTCATCGACTACGCCGTCCACGCGCAAGCCAAATTCTTCCTTGACATCAGGCATCAACTGCCAAACGCCTGACGCGCCAGAGTGCGACACGTCTGCATTATTCAATTCAGTTTCCAACACAGTGACATATTTCAAGTCATCTGGTAACTTATAATCCCGCAAATACTGCTCTATTACTGGGAAAAAAATCGCTGAACGACCGATAATTCTCTCGGTTTCCTTTTTACCGCGCAGATAAACAGAAACTCTTTTTGCAATACTGGCAGGGTCTGCACTCGTCCGTGCAATGCACGGGAGAGTCTTGAGCCCTTCCTCTATACTTTGGGCGACGCTTGATGCGGTCGAACCGACAAGTGCGAACACTGTCATGATACCGAGCAAGTTTCTTTTCATGCTGTTTGTTTTAATTTTTTTAAAAAATTGCGTCCTGTAATGAAATTTTGTTGCAGATTCATCGGGGTTATAAGTTGATTTTGTTAAACGAAGATTCGTTCAACAAAGATAAACTTATTTTTCCGATTTTCAAAAAAAAAAATTAAATTTGTACTTCCTATATTTGTAAGTGACTCTAATTGCTACGCTACTACTGATTTTTTTTTCTAATTTGCTTTAAAACGAAACATACAGGGTTGTATAAGGAACGCAAAAATGTTATCAGAATATTATTCTGATTTTATAATGATGTCGGGGAAGCCATTGGCACTAAGGTCATAATTTTCTTGGCGATACAAAGATAGAAACAGATTTTATATTTGCACTACTTTTTTTAATTAAATTTTAAAAATAATTTCTTTTCAGCATTTTATTTTAAAATTCTTGTAGTTCACTATATAAAATATGTATTGATTTTAAAAACATAAATTTAAAATATAAAGTATAAATAGTTGATTATAAATGATTTGTGAAAATATGGATCGTTTAACTATTTTTAAAACGTTTAAAATCAATGAAACACGTTATTATTAACTTTTCAGTTGCAATAAATTAACAATGTATTTACAAAAAGTCCTTCAACTTTCAAAAATTGTGACTTTACATTTTTGAGCTACCTTTGAATAATCCAAATTTTATTTTACCAATGAATGCTTTGAACAAATTTTAAAAGTTCATTTTCCTTGAATTTATCCGCCATCAACTGTATTCCTATCCCACAACCTGCGCTGTCTTTTCCTAATGGCATGGAAATTGCAGGTATTCCCACCATGTTTGCTTGAACGGTGAAAATATCCATCAAATACATCGAAACAGGGTCGTTTATTTTCGCACCCAAATCCCATGCAGGAACAGGTGATGTGGGCATTAAAATAAAATCATAGGTTGCTAAAAGTTGCCGCGTCCGTTCTGCAATAAGTCGCCTAACTTGTTGAGCCTTCGTATAATACGCATCATAATATCCTGAACTTAATACAAAAGTCCCTAACATAATCCGCCGTTTCACTTCTTCTGAAAAACCTTCTGTTCGTGATTTTTTATAGACTTCATCCAGCGTTTTTGCCTCCGCAGCGCGATGTCCATAACGCACGCCATCATATCGAGAAAGGTTAGAAGACGCTTCCGCAGTGGTCAATACATAATAAGCAGGAATAATATAATCCAAATATTCAAAGTCAACCGCCTCTACAAGATGTCCTTTTTCCCTCAATTGTTCGATAAAACGAATGGTTTTTGCTCGAATTTGGGGGTCAATCCCATCATTATCAACGGCTTGTTTGAAATAAACAATCTTTGATTTTTGTGAATGTGTTTCGGGTGAAACCTGTTGTACATTGGTAAAATACGTTGGTACAGGCAATTGACTCGCCGTACCATCAAAGTCATCCGCACCCGACATGATTTCCAACAATAAAGCCGCATCTTCAACGCTCCGCGTGAACGTGCCAATCTGGTCAAACGAAGACCCATACGCCAATAAACCATGCCGCGAAATGCGCCCATAACTCGGTTTTAAGCCCACCAACCCACAAAATGCCGCAGGTTGTCGCACCGAACCGCCCGTATCAGACCCCAAAGATG
>JBDLWG010000260.1:0-3437 GCA_039804385.1 Bacteroidota bacterium | reverse complement strand
CTCCACGATAATTGTGAATACAGTGTATTCACATTTGGAAAAACGATATGTAATTGACGACCCAAGAGTAAATTTCGTTTCGAGAAATTTTCGCCGTATTCGGTGGTCAATTGAGTCGCTAACTTTTGAATCAATGCGGTGCCATAGGTGGCACGTTCCTTTCCATCGGATTCTTCGTGAATAATCCGTCTGCCAATCAACCAATACATCACCGTTAATTCTTGATGAACGGATCGTGCTGCCCGTTCGCGGGACTGTGCAATAATGGTTCGAATGTCTGCTAAAATGATTTCCATAAATCGGGCTTTAATGGTGAACCATTCTAACTTCTTTTTTTCAAAAAAGTTGTCACGGAGTCTCTTTTTAACACATTTTGTGTTGAAAAATATATTTTTTTCATCATGTAACCCCATTCTAAAATCAATAGGTCTCCAAAGGGATTCGCAAGCCCAACCTTTGTAGGACGTATACGCCCCTATTTCGATTCGTAGGGATGAATTTTGTACGTTTCCTGCCCCGAATTCCATTCGTACAACTCCAGCCTTTCTACTAAGAAAATCTCAAACGCTCTCACAACTCCTTAACAGAAAGTGAGTTACATATTATATATATGTAAAATATGGTTGACAACGATGGCACTGACGCAACTCCCCGCAGTCGAGCCTTTGCGTGGGTTTTGCGGGGAGTTGCCGCGCAGTGCTTTGTTTGCAACCGTTTTTTCAACTATTTTTTATTTCTCGAATTAAAAACCACCGCCTTATCTCCTTTTATCGGGAAACCCGTTCATATCTCATCGTACATTGTTCTTCATTCCTCAAAAGAAGCGTATCTTTTTCCAAACGGGTTATCACTCCGTTGAATCCCCGAGTTAATTCGATTCCTCGCGGATCCCTGAAAGTCAAATCAAACGCTCTTTGTCCCGAAAGAGACATTGTATCGAGGTTATAGTTTCCCCGAAATTCAATCAAGGGGCATTTCAGACACGATTGAGTGATTGTAAATTGGTGTAAACTATCCAAAACTATTGTGGTTCTTAGAATCCCTTCCTCCCTTTGGGGCGAGATTTTCGGAGAGACGACCTTCTCTCCTACGAAACAAAGGGCTTCGACCAGTTCCCATTCTCCAATCCAAGAATTCTCGAATAGAATTTTGGGGAATAAGAAGAGCCTTTTAGGGTCTAAGGCTCTTGCTGGGGAGGAATGTAAACCCACCCAAAACGCAAAAACCATTAGAAGCGATAAAACAATCCTTCCTTTTCTTTTCATACTCCTTTGGATTCCAGCATTTTTAAATTTGCATTGAAGGATTTCCCTTTTGCAAACCCCATTTCTCAATATCCCCGCCAAATGAACGGTAAAAGCGTCATGGAAGGGGTCTCATTAAATGCTAAATATTATGAATTGAATAAAAAAGCTAAGAAACGGTTGTAACTTAGCCCCATGAAAAAAACAATAAACATTTTGGATGTATTCCAAAAGATTCTGGGAGCAAAGTTATCACATTTAAGTGATATGGTCAAAGGAAATTGGGCTTATACGGGTGCTTTTTCGTTAACCAATGTCAGTCGGTGGTTCGTCGGCGGGAGTTTGCGGAGCTTAGAACGGTTTTACGCCAAAGGGCAGGAGTGGTCGTTGTATAGCTTCGAACTCATTTTGGGGTTGATCAGCCGTCATTTCAAGGATTTGGGGAATGGTTGGGTGCTGTTAGTCGATGAAACCGTTGATAAAAAGGCTGGAAAGAGTACGCATGGCATTGGGTATCATTATAGTAGCAAAGATGAAAGGGTTCTCAAAAGCATCGCTTTGTTAAATGTATCGGTTTGCCATCAATCCAGCGGGTTGAGTTTGCCGTTACAGCAAGAACAATTGTTGTTTTCGACCGAAAAGCGGTCCGCGAAACCCGTCTCTGAAACGAGCGTTCCTGCGGAGCCGATTCGAGCGGAAGCCAATCTTAAGAACGCTGGGTCCGTTGCTGTCCCCAAAGCGGGTCGTCCCCAAGGGCGCAAAAATAAATCCCAAACGGGTGCACAGTCCGATGGGGTTTCCTGCCCAACCGTGTCGAAGTCCCCCAAAAGCCCTCGTCCCAAAAAAGGGATGCAAGAGGGCGTTCCAAAAGCAAAAGGTCGCCCCAAAGGAAGTAAAAACAAGGTAAAAGCGGTCTCTTCGGAATTGAAATCGCCTCCAAAAGTCCCGAAGCGTCTCCCAAAGCATGAAAAAGGCGTTTTATCGGCTTCCAACACCGAGGGACCCAAAAAAGCAGGTCGCCCCAAAGGGAGCAAAAACAAGGTAAAGGATCCTGCGATTGAAGAACCCATCGCCTATACGTTTCAAGTTTTAGCCCGAATGCTGGATTCCTTTGTCCTCCTTTTTCTGCCGCAATTGCGTCGTTTTTTTCCCATTTCCGATGTGGTGGCGGATGGCGGATTTGGGAATAATACGGTTGCATTAATGGTTCTCGCACGAGGATTTCATTTAATTAGTAAATTACAGTACAACGCCGCATTGTATTTTCCGTTTGAAGGAGTCCAATCGGGCATTGGAAGACCCGCGAAATATGGCTCTAAAATAGACGTTCAAAAGGTACCGCTTCAATACCGGGTTGAAACGATCGTCCAAAAGAATGGCGATACATGGGACCTTTTTCAAATCGCAACGGTGTTCCACAAATCCTTTGACATGCCCTTAAATATTGTTCTCATTGTCAAATACGACAAAAAAGGGCAATTTAAAGCCAATATTGTGCTCTTTTCGACCGATTTAAAGGCATCTTTTAAAAAAATTAGGGACTATTACCAAATTCGGTTTCACATTGAGTTTAATTTTAGAGATGCCCGCCAATTTTTTGGACTTTCTCATTTTAAGAATATCAAACAAGCGCAGGTGACCAATGTTATTGGGAATGCTTTTTTTAGGACGACTTTATCGAATCTATTGTTATTTGAAATCAAGCAAATTCATCCAACAGCTCATTTGAGTATTCAAGATTTAAAAGCCTTTTTCAGAGCCGAAAAATACCTCACGGAACTTTTAAATATGGATGAATTTAAGTCATCTGTATTTTTTAATCTCAAGAATATACCCAATATGCCACTTGTTGGGGCGATTAACCCACATTAGTGGCGGGGATATTGAGTATTGAGCAACTGTTTTTTACAATTGAACAGATAATACGAGCCGATGATAAAATTACGGATTTGAAAATTATAATTGAAAATAAGAAGATAGAGATAACCAATATTTCTAACAAAAATAAAATTAAAGAACTCAATGCTGAGATAAAGCAAGTAACCGAAGACTTGCAAAATGAAAAGCGTAATTATCAAGATTTAAAGCAACGCTATGATAAACTTGAAACGAAATATTTAAGTTGGTGTCAGTAATATTCTTCTAATTATTTGATTATCAAATAATTAGAAGAATGTTTTTTGGAAAAAGCTA
>JBDLWG010000259.1:0-10352 GCA_039804385.1 Bacteroidota bacterium | reverse complement strand
GAATTTTGCCCATCCCAATACCGATGCAGATGTGCCTGACCCGTATTATGACAATCGTTTTGAACATGTATATCAATTGTTGGATAAGGCTGCGGATGCGAGTATTGCTCGACTTGAAACAGAGTGCCATTTTTAGAAAGTAAAGTACGTCAAGTTTGAAACTTGACGTACTTTTTGTGGAATTGAAGGTGCGTCAAGTTTGAAACTTGACGCACCTTTGTTAAATACTACTTCAATTGCTTCAAATGTTCTCCTAACCAATTGAAAATCAAAACTGTCAATAAAATCGCCCCACTCGGAAAGAGTACCAACCACCAATGCGTCGCATTTGCCCGCGCTGCTTGACAAATCGAACCCCAAGTCACCAAATCATCGGGCAAACCTACACCCAAAAAAGAAAGCAAGCCTTCCGCCATAATCGCATTCGCAACCCCAAAAGACATGGCTACTAATAAGGGTGTCAATAAGTTAGGTATTAAATGAAAAGCCCATATGCGCCAAGTCGGATAACCCAATGCCTCTGCATTTTGGATAAAAACACGCGTCCGTAATCGGATGACTTGCGCTCGAATTAGGCGGGCAATCGGCATCCAAGTGACACAACCAATGATTAAAATGACATTGGAAACACTTTTTTGTTTGATAAAAGGCATCAAACCCAATAAAATAATTAAAAAAGGAATGGCTTGTAAGAAATCAATGCTTCGCATCACCAAATAATCAATAGGTACTATCCAAATCAATGCTTGGTGTTTAATATTCATAATCATTTTTTCCAAAATATGTAATACACTGATTAATAACATTGTAAAGATTAGTGCAGTGGTATAGAATTGAGTAAATGCCCATTCCTGTTGTGCAAAAACATGGATGTAAAATCCCCAAATCGTCCAGCCCAGAATCCATAAAATCACACATCGACGCGGCATCCGAAACCGTTCATCGCCGTAATAACCACTCATCAAACCTGCAAATAAGCCAATGACGGCTGCAAGGGCAACCGAACTCAGTCCCACTTGGAGCGCAATCCGCGTACCCGCGACCAAACCTGCGGCGATGTCCCGCCCCATGCCGTCTGTGCCAAGCCAATGCCGCCGATACCAAGATAAATGGGGTTGGTTGTCGAATGGACTCAATAATTTGTCGCTCAAATGAGTCGTCATGGCATCATAAGGGATGAGTGGCGGCAAAAATTGGGTCATTGTGGGTTGTTTAGCGATAAAAGGAGCCGTAACTGCCACTGAAATCAAAAAACAAAATATATAAAAATGATATTTGGCAAAAGGCTGTTGCCTCAAATCATTTTTGATATATTGGTAATATAAAATGGGTTTTAACATTGGTATATTGGTTATGATTGTAAGAAATGGTAAAGTTTGAATTAGGATTTTTAAGATTCAATGAGGATTCAAAGGATTTGTAATCCTTTGAATCCTCATTGAATCTTAAAAATCCTAATTCAAATCGCTGCCTTTTTGGGGGTGCGCATACCTATATAATACGTCCGCAATCAAACTGCCTGTCATCGCAACCAACGCCGATAACGGCACTATCGCATAGATAACAGGATAATTATGCTCCGCCAAAGCATTATAAGCAGCAGAACCCATGCCATGAATGTTAAATATGATTTCCACCGCCACTGAACCCGCCACCGCTAAAGGAAACGTCTGCCCAAACAAGGTTATCAAAGGAAATGCGGCGTTTTTTAACATTTGGTAATAAACAATTTTGGGTTCGCGCATGCCTTTTGCCCGCGCTGTTTGGACATATTCTTTTTTAAACTCATCTAATAAGGACATTTGTAAATGTCGCGCCACCACGACCATCAATCGATACCCAATACAAACCGTTGGCAATAAAAGTAATAGTCCATTTTTATATAAAAAAGTGCTAAATTCATCCGTTTCGGCGGTATCTGCCGCCAAACCAATCATATTGACGGGTTCTATGAAAAATCCACTGGTTAAAAAAAGCACCATGCAAGTCGCTACTAAAAAAGTCGGCAACGCATGCAAAATAAATAAAAAGTTTGAAATAAAGTAACCAAGACCTGTTTTGCGCACTCGCGCCAGCCAAATGCCAAACCCTGTACCCACCAAAAAAGCGCCCACAATCGCACCTAAACTCATCCATAAAGTCACTTTGAGGGGGAAATAAAGCGTTGCCAAAACGCTCCGTTTCGTGGTGTGCGAGATGCCAAAATCACCGCGAAGCATGGCGCAAAGCCAGTGATGATATTGATTATCAATACCATACCAATTTAATTTTGGAATATATAATTTCCATAAAGTCGAATTTTCACTTAATCGTTGATAAGCCCTTTGTAAATCAGCAACTTCCGTTTGAAACTTTTGCGAAACGGTTGCTAATTGTGCGGCTTCCTTCAAAAGGGTTTGCTCTTGATGCGGATGCTCATTGATGGCACATCTTTCTAACACTTTTTGTATATTTTCACCTTTCGACACGTTTTTCAACGCCATCAATTGTTGGTCATAGGCGGCAAGGAGCGTCCAATTCCCAAAAGCGGTGATTTTGGAAGACAACGCCGTGATTCGGTCTTTGCGCACCAACCGATACAACGTATCTGGAAAGGCTTGAGTCGAAAGCGTGCCGTAAAAAAAAGGTTTATCCCGTTTCAATTGGATAGCTGTCGCATGATAGGCCTCTTCGGAGATGGCACTCGTGCTGTTATGACCTAAAATCCTTTCGACAGGATCGCCGGGAACAGCCTCCTGCAAACTAAAAGAGAGTAACGTAATGGCTAAAAAAGTGGGAATAAAAATATATAATTTATTGATTATCAATTGAAACATTTGCTCATGTGCGATTTTAATTTGGAAAAACAGGCTTTGCGGGGGATGTTTCATTGGTGGGTTACACTTTGTTAGGCAATGGATGTACGGATTTTCACCGATTTTCACGGATTGGTACGGATTTTTTTGAAAAAAATCCGTACCAATCAGTGAAAATCCGTACATCCATTATCCAACAACGTGTAACCTTCTTTTCCTCTAAAATGAAACATCCCCTTTACGGACACAAAAAACGCGGTATATAGCCCGGCGATAATTTATAGACTTCGGCATGAAACCGTTTATCAATCACCAATCGCTCCCGAACGGCAAACAGAAAAACGGCAGGCTGCTCCTCATACAACAATTCTTGGAAACGCCCATACAACGCATCCCGTTTTTCAGGGTCTAATTCCGTCCGAATTTGCTCAATCAGTGCATCGGACTGTGCATTTCCAAAACCGAAATAGTTGTTGCCGCCAACGCGGTCACTCGCGGTATGCCACAATTGCTTCGGGTCATCCAAATCATATTGCCCTCCGATGGGTTTTAAAACCAATTCAAAAGTGCGTTTTTTCAAAGCATTTTTCAAAATGGAAATATCTACACCGTCCAATTCTATCAAAATCCCCACTTTTTGAGCGTTTTCTTTCAATAAAATGCCTAAATTTTTAGGCATCACCCCATTCGTGCCATAGGTGTAACGCAGCACTAAGGGCGTTTTTTGTCCTTGAATCACCTTGTCCAAGATGCCATCTTGGTCTGAATCTGCCCAACCTGCTTCTGCCAATGCTTTTTGAGCCGCTTCCAAATCCAATTTTAAGGGTTTCAAACGCGTATTGTAATAGGATTTTTCGGGGGAAATGGCACTCGTCACCGGTTCGCCGAAACCGTCCATCAGATTTTTAAGAATCGCATCCGTATCAAATAAGAGGGCAAGGGCGCGTCGAACCCGTTTATCCGATAATTTCGGATTTTTGAGGTTGAAACCAACACTTGCGATGGTTAATTGTGGAAAAGAAATAAAATCGTATTTGTTTTTTAACTTGGGTTGTTTGGATAATTCCAAAAATTCGCTGGAAGGCAAGCGCGCACAAACGTCAAATACCCCATTTTTCAACATTGTCATGGCGGTTAAATCCTCTTTTGCAATCAAGTAATTTAATTGTTGGGGACAAGCTCTCAACATTTTGTTGGAATCTTGTTGCGCCCACCAATGGGTTTTGCGTTGAAAATGGATTTTCTGATTGGGCAACCATTCCGATAATTCATACGCGCCACTGCCTGAAATCCCTTTTTGATTCATGAAAAAGGCATTCGATTGGTATAAATCGGCAAAATCTTTCAATGATTTGCGTGCAATCGTGTCAGCCATCCATTTTTTGACGGTTGATGTATCCATTAATTGTGCAATGCTATATTTTTCCAACAATTTATTGGAATCGTAAAATGCCACAGGTAAGATAAAAATATCTCCAACCGACGATTCTGCATTGATGTACGGGCGGCGTAAGAAAACCGTCCATTTTCGAGGATTTTCGGGATACAATTGCACATCACCCAATAAATTTTCTAAATATCCGCGCCAAACACTGGCATTAACATAAGGATTTAAAATAATTTTCAAGGAAAACACATAATCATTTGCCGTAATGGGTGTCCCATTATCCCAATGAGCAGAGTCCTTTAATTCGTAGGTGAGCGAGATACCTCCTTTCCAGCGTCCTGTGTCCACCCGCACCAAATCGGGCACTTTTTTGACCAAAACCGCCTTCCTTTCCAACGAAACAGGGTCAAAATCGGTTAATTTTTGAAATAAATTGGATAATAATTGTTGCGTTACCGCATCCACCGATAAGAATGGGCTTAATCGTTCAGGGTCTGCGGACAAACGGGAACGCACTTGGTTGGCTGTTTTCGGAGATTGGTTACAGCCCAAAGCGAATAACAAGCATCCACACAAAAAACTCTTTTGTGCATAGAGACGGCATAGAAACAGTATTTTTCTCATACGTGTCATTTTTTCAATTGAAATTTTAGTTCGTTTGTAATAATAGTCCTTTTTTTCGTAATTTGATTGGCAAGTCTGGGAAACCATCGAAACAAGGTTTGTTCATACAATTGTTTTCATGGTGCAAAGTACAGGCTTTTTTGCAGATAACACAATGTTAACTACAAAATTGTGACGCAACTTTTTCAATTTATCACATAAAATTTGAAGGTGTTTCAATAATCAAAAAACGGCTCTTTGGGAAGCTCAATATCGCCTTTTTTCATCTATTAATAAAAAATAATTTCACTTATACTTGGTGTTTAAAAAAAAAGTCGTAATTTTCCCTTCGTTTTATTTTTGTATCAAAACTATTTTGAATAAAGCGAACCATTAACGCATAATTTGTTTGCAAACAACCTATTACGTATGAAAAAAATCAATGCTCATTTGTTAGCATTCGTCTTACTATGGACGAGTCTGACTCTGATAGCGCAATCTCAACCCGTCTCAGGAACAGTTGTGTCGGATGCAGATGGGAGCGCGATTCCAGGTGCAGCCATCGTCGTCAAAGGCTCGAATCGAGCTACTTCCTCCGATGTAGATGGCAATTTCACCCTCAGTGCCGCTTCTGGCGAAACGTTTGTCGTTTCTTTTGTCGGTTTTCGGCAGAAAGAAGTGGCAGTTGGGGCAAGTCCGATGATGATTCGATTGGCGGATGCCACTTTTTTACAAGAACAAGTCGTCACGGCGCAGAACATTTCCAGAGAAAAAAGACAATTAGGATACAGTTCGCAGAGTGTCAAGGGCGAGGAATTGGCAAGTGTATCCCGCGACAACCTTTTTGAATCCTTGCAAGGACGGGTTTCGGGCTTGAATGTGACTTCTACAAGTGGTGCGCCGGGAGCTTCTGCTTCGATTCAATTGCGGCAACCGACTTCATTTTCGGGCAGTAATCAGCCGTTAATCGTTGTGGATGGTTTGATTTTGAATAATAATACCATGAATCAACACAATTTGATTAGCAATGGTAATAATGTTAACAATGATTACACGAATCGGGCGGGCGATATCAACCCGCAAGATGTGGAAAGTGTCACGATTTTGAAAGGTGCGGAAGGCGCGGCACTTTACGGGCCCGATGCAGCGAATGGGGTCATCATGATTACGACCAAAAAAGGCACAGGACAAAGCAAAATTTCCTATAATATGACTTATGGAACGTCGGAGATTACAAAATTTCCTGAAGTTCAAAAAACGTATGATAGGGGCAATATGGGCGTAAGTGATTATAGTCGTTTAATCTATTTCGGACACAAATATCCTGCAAATACAACTTTTTACGATAATCCGAAGGCTTACTTTCAAGCGGGTGCGCGTCAAACCCATGATATTAGTTTTGAAAGCGGCAATGACAAAACGCGTTTTCGATTGAATGCCAATTACTTAAGTAACAAAGGCGTGATTCCGAATACGAGTTTGGAGCGAATGACTATCAAATTGGGCGGCGTGACCCAAGTGAATGACCGATTGAATATTCAAAGTTCCTTGACTTATTCCAATAGTTCCAATGTGAAATCAAGTAAAGGGATTGGCGGGATTATGTTGAGCTTGATGAGTTGGCCCTCCAATGTGGACGTGACCGATTACAAAAATGTGGATGGAACGCCCAAACGCGTTGCAACGAATACAACCGATTGGGTCGATAATCCCTTATTTGACCAAACGTTTAATAAAAATAAAGATGTTGTAAATCGCACGTTTGGTTCAGTGACCATGAAATATAACGCAGCAAAATGGTTGGATTTTGGTTCAACGGTAGGTGCCGATTTTGCGGCGGTGGAAGGCATGCGCGCTTATCATCCATCCTCGGTTACTTTTTTCACGTCTCGCGGACAAATTGAGCAATATAGTGACCAAACGCGTTTCCTCAATGGCAATGCTTGGGGCAATGCACACACGAATTTGACGAAAGATTTGAATGTTTCATTGCGATTAGGCGGGTCTTTCGACGACAGACGGCAGACGATTCAATCGTTTTTAGGACAACGGTTCTTCAATTTTGATTTTTATTCGATTAATAATACCGATGTAACGACGCAACGTTCCAAATTTTATTTGGAACAACTCCGTCGTTTAGCGTATTTTGGCGATGTGACGTTTGATTACAAACGCTTTTTGACCTTACAACTCACAGGCCGGTCGGATTTCACTTCGACCTTGCCACAAGATAGAAACAATGTTTTGACAACAGGAGCCAATTTAAGTTTTGTTTTTTCTGAATTAATCAACAAAAATTGGTTGAGCCATGGCAAAGTTCGTTTTGCAGTAGCCAATGCACCAAGAGATTTTGTACCATATAGTTTGTATTCGCGGTTGGCTCCGCAATTGACGACTGGTGGCGGTTACGCAGTTGGTTTCAACGGAACGAATAATAAATTAGAATATGAAGTTTTGAAATCTCAATCAATTGGATTGGAAATGGGCTTGTTCAACGGGCGGGTCGATTTGGATATTTCGTATTTCCAACAACGCAATCAAAATCAATTATTGCGCGATGTTCGGACGAGTTACGGAACGGGTTTCATTTTGAACAATTATAATGGGGGTGTCAGCGAAGTCAAAGGGATTGAAGCGACCTTGGTTTTGAAACCTGTCAAAAACAAAAATTTTGAATGGAGTACCATTTTCAACTTCACACAAGGCACGAGTAAAGTCGTTGAATTGCGTTCGGACATTAAAGAATATTATAATTCGGATTCATGGTTATTCTCGAATGTTCGGGCGAGTGTGATTCAAGGGCAATCCTTGACCTCGTTTGGCGGCTACAAGTATCAACGCAACACGAAAGGCGACATTTTGATTGACCCTGCGAATGGTTATCCCTTAATTGATGCCAATTTCACACCCCTTGGCGATAGAAACCCTGATTTTTCATTGGGTTTGAGCAATCGTTTGACGTATAAAGGCTTGACGTTCCAATTTACCTTGGATATGCGCAAAGGGGGTGATGTATTTAATGGTAATGAATTATATTTGTTTCAACGCGGGTTGAGTATGCGAACGCTTGACCGTGAAAAACCAGTTGTATTTAATGGTGTGTTGAAAGACGGCAATGAGGAAACGGCTCCAGTGCGCAATACGATTCAAAAAACACCTTTTTATCAAGGAAATGGCTTTTATTCTTTGGGAACCTTTGGATTTGCACAGGAAGATTTTATTGAAAAAGGGATTAATTGGGTTCGTGTGAAGGATATTCGGTTGAGTTACACGGTTCCTTCGGCGTTTTTGAAAGCCATGAAAGCCGTGAAAGCGGTGTCTATGTATGTGAATGCGACGGATTTATGGATGTGGACGAATTATTCAGGCATGGATCCGAATGTGAATGGTTTGAATCCCGGTTCGTTTGGTTCCGGCGGTGCAGGTTTCGACTATGGCGTTTTGCCGACTCCGAGAGCGTTTAATGTCGGTTTGAATGTTACCTTTTAAACACATAGGTCACATAGGGGGACATAGAACCCATAGAAGAAATGTTCGTTTCCTAAGCCCTATGTGTCCTATGTCTTCTATAAGAAATGTTCGTTTCCTAAGCCCTATGTGTCCTATGTCTTCTATGGAATCTATGTGTTAAAAAAATTAAAAACAATGAAAAAGATATATAAAAATAGCTGGTTTTTATTCGTGCTGTTGATAGGCAGCATCACTGCTTGCAAAGACTATTTGGATGTCAATACAGACCCAAATGTACCGACTTCAACCGAAGCGGCGTTCTTGCTGCCTGCCGCAGAACAGGCAATGGCAAACGGCATTCAACTTGATTCGCGTTATATCGGCAAATATGTGCAATATTGGGTCGATAGACTTGCCTCAAATCAATGGGATTTACATGGTTACGACGCAGGTTCGGATAATGGCGGACAAATCTGGCGGAATCATTATTGGAATTTGGGCAAAAACCTTGATTTAATCATAGAGGACGCACGTTCAAAGGGCAAAAACACGTATATTGGCATTGCGTATGCGATTCGCGCATGGTCTTGGCAGATGACGACCGATGTGCATGGAGAAGCCATTTTAAAACAGGCTTGGGATGCACAACGCATTGTGTTTGATTACGATTCGCAAGAAGATATTTATAAAGAAGTTCAACGCATGGCGGATTCATCGTTGTATTATTTGAATCAAACGACTGCGCCCGATGCCTATATTGCTACATCGGATCAATTATTCAAAGGGGACGCGTCGAAATGGAAGAAATTTGTTAAAGGCATCTTGGCGCGTAGCCAAATACACTTGACGAATAAAACAACTTTCAATGCGGATTCGGTAATTGCGTATTGCAATGCGTCGTTGAGCAGCGCGGCAGGTGCGGATGATGCCTTTGTGCCTTACAACGGCAATACAACGGATGATGCTCATTTTTACGGACCTTTACGGAATAATCTTCGGTTATTTCGCCAATCTACGTATTTGACGAACTTATTAGCGGGTCGGAATGTGATTTTCAAAAATCATCCCGATTCCCTGCGCGGGGTGGATCCGCGTCTTTCATTGATGTTGATGCCGAGTCGAGATGGGAATTATCGGGGGATGGATCCAGTTACAGGTGAATTGGCTTCGACCGTTTGGAATCAATTGATACCAAGCGTTTTCAATACCTTGCGCGATTCCGCCGCGCCTGTAGGCTATAGAGGCCGATTATTATTTGGCGATAATGCCAAAATGCCCCTTATGACATATTCTGAAATCCAACTTATCAAGGCAGAAGCGCAATATCGCAAAGGCGATAAAGCAGGTGCTTTGGTTTCGTATAAAAATGCAGTAGGCGCACATGTAGATTTTTTAAATTCGTATGCGGCAGCGTTCAATAATACGCCATTAAGTGTTGCGATGAAGGACACTTTGTTGTTAAAACGTCCGACAATTGTGCCTTTAGTAGCGGATTCGTTGAATATGAGTCGGATTATGGCACAAAAATATTTAATTGGCTATGGTTGGAATCATGTGGAGACTTGGAATGATTTACGTCGTTACCACTACATGGTCGATTCATATCAAGGTAAAACGGTATATGAAGAATTTAAATTTCCAACTACTTGGTTTGGTGTAAATGGCTCGAAACCAGCACATCGTTTACGCCCGCGTTACAATTCCGAATATGTTTGGAATAAAGATGCGTTGAATAAGATTGGTGGTTTGGCTGCGAATTTCCATACCGTGGAACTTTGGTTTTCCAAACCGTAAGGTTGTAGTCGGGAAATAAATTTCCCGACTACAAAATTACGGTTTGGAAAATTCTTGAAATAGGATGCTTATGATTTGAAGGATTTTAAGGAATTTTTCAGTTGAAAAGTGCCAATTTTAACTGAAAATATCCTTTTTATCCTTCAAATCATAAGCATCCTATTTCAAAAATTTCCAAAGCGAAAATTGCTTCGTAACATTCTTTTAAATTCTAAATGATTGATTTTCAATGAAAAAATATCTTTTTCTTTCAATAATAGGGATGAGTATTTTGGGCGCGTGCAAAGAGAAATTTGAAATCACGCATCCTTTTACCGTCAATC
>JBDLWG010000258.1:0-2666 GCA_039804385.1 Bacteroidota bacterium | reverse complement strand
GATATGGCATATGTTTTTAATACAAAAGCCCAAAAAGGCGGTTTTGCGATTTTAGCGGATGTCGGACCAACGAATCGTTTGGGGGAAGCGTCGATTGCATTAGCGAAAAAATTGGGCATTTCCAATACGTCACCGCGCAAAGGTGGTTTGGGAACGCCAGACATTATATATGTCGTGTTTCCAAATTCGGGTTTGGGCGAATATCAACACCGCACGGTTGCTGATATTGAGCGTATTGGCAATGAAAAATTGAAAACAGTTGGTCGAAATGTAGTGGATTGTTTTTAGAAAAATGGTTTTCGCTTTATCAAAATGTGATACTATTGGAACGCGGATGACACGGATTGGGCGGATGGGCGCGGATTTTTTATTTTAAATAAAATTATAAGTAGTTGACTCAAAATAAGCTATCAAAACGTAAATAGTTGAAAATCAGCGCATTTGTATCGAATCAAGGTCGGTGAGGTTGCAACCTCGCCGACCTTTTGGATCGGTTATTTCAATTGAACTATTTAAGCTGCATATTTTTATAAAATAAAAAATCCGCGCCCATCCGCCCAATCCGTGTCATCCGCGTTCCAATCGTATCTTAATTGTATCGCCATTTTCCAAAACACTTACCTTTGAAAAAAAACAGATGTGCAAATGAATTATTTCCAATGATTTGACGTTATTACTCCGTATCCTATCAAGCGGGCAAAGCTATGAAAAATGGCGCAGACAACCGCCTGCTTTAAACCAATTTAATCATACGACGCATTTAAACGGAACGAATTATGAGATTACTTGTAAAATCCTTGCTTGTAACGACCTTGCAAGTTGCCTACCTTTCTAACATGGCTTTTGCACAAACGGTCGCGCTTGAAAAAGCGGATAAACAATATGAATTGTTTGCCTATGCTGCGGCTGCCAAATCTTATGAATCCTTTTTGGAAGTGAACGAGGATACTCAGGGCGTGATGTCGCGGTTGGCGAATTGCTATCGGCATCTCAATGAGTTGGAACGGGCTGCTGAATGGTATGCACGAGCTATTCAAATGAAAACAGATGCCAATGTGTATTTGCATTATGGTCAAGTACTTATGATGCTTGAACAATATGATAAAGCATCAGAGATGTTTAAAAAATACGCGGCTTCTAATGAATCCCATCAAAAAGTGGGAGACCATTTTATAGGCAAATCGGCTTTCGCCAAACGCCATGAAACGCCCGCGCCTTATGAACTATCGCTTGCCAAATTTAATACGGCATCTTCCGATTTTGGAGCGATTTTATATCAAAATAAAGCGATTTTCTCCTCTACACGCACGGATTTGAAACGAAAAGTAGAAGGTAACAAAAAAGATTGGACGGGTGCGGCAAATAATCAATGGTTTTCAAGTGATTTTAATAATGAAAAATCGACTTTTTTTAAAACAGATTTAAAAAATGTTTATAATGATAGTTACGCTTCGTTTTCCAAAGATGGAAAAATGGTAGCCTTTACGCGCAATAATTTTGGAGATGGAGAACGCATCGCATCAAAAAGTGGTTTAGAAATGTCGATTTATACGGCAATAGTGCTTCCGAATGGAGATTGGTCGGATGTGCGTGCTTTTCAACACAATTTGAATGCAACAGGTTTTCCAAGTTTGAGTGAAGACGGTAATACGATGTATTTTGCATCCGATAGACCGAATGGATATGGTGGTTTTGATATATATATGTCTTTCAAAAAAGGAAATCAATGGTCTGAACCGCAAAATTTGGGAAATACCGTCAATTCGATGGGCGATGAAATCACGCCCTTTGTGCAGGGTGGTCAATTATTTTTTGCATCGGATTGGCATCATGGTTTTGGTGGGTATGATATGTTTAAAACAGAACCTTTGAAAGGTTTTTGGGCAGAACCCATTAATGTAGGCAAAGGTTTAAATTCATCGGGGGATGATTATGCTTATTTTTTCGATGTTTCGGCACGTAAAGGTTTTGTTACATCCAATCGGCAGGGCGGAAAAGGCAAAGAAGATGTGTATTTGTTGAGTTTGAACGTTAATTCAGCTTATATCGCATTTTATGATGAGGAAACCAAACAGCCTGTGAATGTATATGGAAAAGAAATAGATGTGTTGCAAGGCGAAGTTTCTGCCTTGAAAATCGGCAAAGGCGATTTCATATACGAATTTAATAACAATCACGCATTGGTTTTGCGCGTCAAAAAGGTGGGTTATAAAGTCGATAGTTTTCGGATTTTGCCAACGGAAGCACAAGGCAGAACGGTTGAATTGGCTTTGAATCGCCTTCAAATGGATGTTCCAACCGAAATGGGTACGAATAGTTATGCTGGAATGGTCAAGGACGGGCAGACGGGCGCACCACTTGCAGGCGTGACGGTGACAAGTATGAATCAATCGGATAAGAAATCGCAAACCACTAAAAGTGATAAAAATGGTCGATTTGGCTTTCATTTACTCAAAAATGTCAGCTATATCTTGACTTTTTCCAAAGAAAATTATGCTATTGCCCATAAATTGTTGAAATCGGTGGATGGCAAAGAGCGCAATTTGGGCGAAATTCGGATGGAAATTGGTGGCGATACCAAAACAATTGCCTCTGTTACAACCGCACCAATTAAGGATTCGCCGCAAGAAACGCCTAAATCCGTTATTTCTAACAATCCAATTACG
>JBDLWG010000257.1:0-18802 GCA_039804385.1 Bacteroidota bacterium | reverse complement strand
CATAATCAATTAATTATACAATGAAAAATCATCAAAAAATTATCGAACAAGCATGGGTTGACCGCACCATGTTGAAAAACGAAGTGGTTAAAAATACCATTCGAGAAGTCATTGAATTGTTGGACAAAGGCAAATTGCGTGTTGCAGAACCCACTGAAAACGGCACTTGGGCAACCAATGATTGGGTTAAAAAAGCGGTCATTCTCTATTTTCCAATTCAGGAAATGAAAACAACCGAAGTCGGCATGTTTGAATTTCATGATAAAATGGTATTGAAATCTGATTATGCAGGGCAAAAAGTGCGTGTTGTGCCGCCTGCGGTAGCGCGATATGGTGCTTTTTTGGAAGCAGGCGTAATTTTGATGCCTTCATATGTAAATATCGGTGCTTATGTTGGGTCAGGCACGATGGTTGACACTTGGGCAACCGTCGGTTCTTGCGCTCAGATTGGTAAAAATGTGCATTTGAGTGGCGGCGTTGGCATTGGCGGCGTACTCGAACCCGTGCAAGCGACTCCGACGATTATTGAAGATGATTGTTTTATTGGGTCTCGGTGCATTGTGGTAGAAGGCGTTCACATTGAAAAAGAAGTCGTTTTAGGGGCGAATGTCGTGTTGACGCAATCAACGCATATTATCGATGTAACTGGAAATCAACCAGTTACGTATCGCGGAAGAGTACCATCTGGCTCGGTGGTGATACCTGGTAGTTATACGAAAAAATTCCCTGCGGGCGAATATCAAGTTTCGTGCGCCTTGATTATCGGTAAACGCAAGCCTTCGACGGATAAAAAAGTATCATTGAATGATGCGTTGCGCGATTACAGCGTATCGGTGTAATGATAGTGGTGGTTTGAATTAGGATTTTTAGGATAATTGGGATTTTTTAGGATTGATTTTTAGGATTTTATCCTAAAAATCAATCCTAAAAAAATCCCAATTATCCTAAAAATCCTAATTTAAACCATACCGCGCAACTTGGGTTTAAAAAAAATAAAAACAAAGTATTTGCATTTTCAAAAAACGCTTCTATCTTTGCGGACACCAATAATAATACACCTATTCATTCATTTTTAAAAACATTTTGATTCAAAATGATTCATTCATTCATTCATTCATTCATTCCGTAAAACAGATTCCTATTTTACGTTTGGGGTTGTTTCTTTCCTTTTGGAGTGGCATTGCAATTCCTTCATGGGGGCAATTAAATTGCACCCGAACTAAAGACGGTTTATGTACCCGATTGGAGGCGTTATATAATTCGGCGAAGGTGACCGCTCTTCAAAAAACAAGTGTCAAAAAATTGTCGGATGCCAAACAGATGCTCTCCGACGATGAGTTGACTAAAATCTTAGACTACCTGAATCCGCTTTCCCAAATCGTCAAATTTCAATTTTTAGATGATTGGGCTTTCAATACTCCTGCGACTCAAGTAGGCGCAAATGTGGATAAACTCACGCTCCCCAAAGTACAAGCATGGGAACTTTTTTTAAACACTGCTAATTTAGATGCCAATTATAGGAGAGAGGAGTCCAGTTTAAAAAATTTGGCAGCCATCCGAAATCACCCGACCGCTAAACTCGAACTGTCCACTTTTTTGGGCGGTGACGCAGGGATTCAAACGATTTTACAGAAAAATAGTTATGCTCCTTGCGATGGTTGCGACAAAAGCGTGAAGCACGATTGGTTAAATCCAATGGCAGATTACATTGCGGATGTGGGCTATTTTGCAGCCAATTATCGAACCATTGCGACAGCACCTGTCCTTTTTAATGGTAAATCAAGAACACAGGCAGGCGCAACAGATGTCGTAAATCAGCTTAAAAACGATAATAATAACACCGTAGAAGGAGCTGCTTTTATTTTGCGCGTCTTGCGAGCCGAAAAAATTACCAATATTAAGGCTTTTGAACTCAACTTAGAATCGTTTAGTACAGACGCAAATTTCCGAAAAGCCGATTTATGCTTTGAAAAAGAGGGTGTTTTGAAAATTGTGGATGGCAAAAGTTACTTGCCAGCGTCTTTTAAGATTGATTTTAAAAAAACAGGAAAAAAACATGCTCAATTTTTAGATTACTTTCGCAATATTAATAACATAGATCAGCTCGAATTTTGGTTTGATTCTAAGAAAATGCCAGGTAAATCAGCTGACTATTTTTATGCCTTATTCCAAGAGTTAATGACGAATGCACCGATGTTTCCTAATGATTTAAGCGATACAGGAGTCTCTTGGTTTGATGTTATTTGGAACAATATACCATTAAGGAACAATCTATTTCCTGTAAATAACACTGAGGCACTTCGTAAGCAAGCGATTAATGAATTTGTTAGCATGATTAGCAAAAGTAATAGCCGATTATTAAGTTTCATAAAAGTAAAATAAATCATAAAAAAAAATGATTTGTGAATTTTAAAACAATAAAAATTATTGTTTTAAAATTCACAAGTTACAAATACTATAAAGTAAAATGTATTTTTTTAAAAGTAAATTGGAATCTGTAAAACAATACGCCTTTTTATCCAACCATTTATACTATATCAATTTGCAAGAAATGCTATTTTGTGATGGTAAATTCTTGTTTACTGCTTATGGTTTGGAAGTAGGTTTAAATTCAATTTTTTGTTACTCGAATTTAGAGCCTGAAACAACTATTATTTCAATCAAAGGCATCCAGATAAAAGTAAAGGAGGCACTTCTATCCCGTTTTTATAATGGTCACGATACCTTATCCTTTAGGGATTATCAAATAGATGATTACACGCATCAAATCGGCTTATATAATGTTTCTAAGGCTTCAATGAAGTGGTTTACGCATCGTTATAGCATTGGTTTAAATATAAGAAAAAATAATACTATATATCATTTAAGTTTTCCAAATAGTATCAGATGTCTATCGCTTACAACAGGGTTATATGAGTGGCAAACTGTTTTAGCTGTTGAACGGATTATCAAAATAGTGGGTATTTTTGAAGCGAAATTGATAGTCACTTATGAAATGACTCAAAATCGAACGGGTGCGGCGGCTTTGGATACGCATACAGGTGCCGTTCTTTGGCAGCAATTGATTCAAGGTTTGGATACTTTTTATGCTACTGGTACTCAAAAGAATACTTTAATCAACCTTAAAAGTGGCGGTTTATGGCAAAATGGGGTTCAAATGGTGAAAGGCAGCAACCTTTTTGCTGAAATAGACCTCCAAACAGGCACGGTTTTGCGCGAAGGTATTTTGCAAGCATTAGACGAATCGGATTTGCAAGCGCGTACTTTTGAGGTCAAAGAGGGTAAAATCTACTTTACAGCGAATCATCAAGGTTCTTTTGGAGCGATTGCGATAGGGGTTTTGAGCCTTCAAACATTGAAATTGCTTTGGTGGGAAGTTGTAAAAATGGATCAAGCGGACGGTTTTGGCAACTTTTTACTAAATTCAGTTACCGTGTCAGCGAATCAATTGGGTGTTTTGGATAAAACAGGGGTTTTACATCTTTATGAAAAACAGACAGGGTTTCGTCCTAAAAAGACGCATCCAAAGGGATTGGCTCTATTTGAAGTTCCTTTACAAGTGCAAGCTCCTCCGAAAAAGGATTTTACTAAAGAGGACTTCGTACCATTATCCAATATTGGTGCAGCTCCATCGCAAGATAATGATTTGGACTTCTAAAAAGGCGAGTTTCCACAAACCTTACTTGTGACAGCAGTAGTAGGGTATAATTGGAGCGCGGATGACGCGGATAGAGCGAATTTGCACGAATTTTTTGTTTTAAAATAAAAAATCTGCGTAAATTCGCCCAATCCGCGTCATCCGCGTTCCTATTTAATCCTAAATGTTTAAATGTAACAAAAAAATTCATCATGTTAAAAACATTGAGTACCATTGATTTAATGGTTGTTGTGTTGCTACTGCTTTTTCTGGTGGTAGCCAGTCTGTATTCCAATTTAAAACAAAAAGATGCGGAAACGTATTTTATGGCAGGGCGTTCTTTAAAATGGTACTCTGTGGCAGGTTCGATTTTCGGAACCAATATTCATGCACAACAAATTGTTGGGATGATGGGTGTTGGTTATTCGGTTGGTTTTGCGCAAAGCCATTATGAGATTTGGGCGATTCCTGCGATTCTCATATTAGCGTATGTTTTTATACCATTGTACCGAAAAGGGCAATTTTTCACCCTTTCCCAGTTTTTAGAACAACGGTATAATGCCCAAGCGCGGTTGGCTTATACCGTTTTGATTATCACTTTTATCATCATTACGTTGGTGGGCGGCTTCTACATCGGCAGTCGGATGTTAGGACTTTTGACGGTTGGCACAAGCTACGCATTGAGTTATGGGCAAGGGATTTTACTGATAGCCGTTATCACTATTTTGTTTACAGTTTTTGGTGGAATGGAATCTGTCGTCATGGCAGACAATATTTTAACCGTCATTATGATAACCGCCGTAATTTTAATGGGAACGATGACGTACATGCAGCCCGAAATTGGTGGATTGAGTGGTTTATTGAAAATGGATCATGCGGCTGCCAACAAAATGCACCTTTATTTGCCCGCGAACCATAAAGACCTCCCTTGGCTGGGCATTTTTTCGGGTTTGACCATATTAAATTTGTTTTATTGGACGACCAATCAATATCAAGTCCAACGCGTTTTGGCTGCCAAAACCGATAGAGATGCCAAATTGGGCATTATTGCCGCAGGTTTTTTAAAATTATTAATCCCTTTTTGCTCAATTGGGGCAGGTACTGCTGCCTTTTATTTATTCAAAGCCCGCTTTGGCGAAAACGCGATTAAGCCCGATGACACTTTTTTGATGTTATTGAAAACCGTCGTTCCAGACGGTTATGGGGTGAAAGGCTTGATTTTGGCAGGGTTGATTTGCGCTATTTTTTCGGCGATTTACTCCATGATGAACTCCGTTTCGACAATGGCGGCTTATGACTTATTTAAAAAATACATCAAGCCAAACGCGCCTGATAATGAAGTTGTCCGTTTCGGACAAGGTTTTGTGGTGCTTATTTGCGCCATTGCCTGTGTACTCGCTTGGGCAACTTTTGACCCTAATTCAAATGGCAATTTTTTCTTAGATATTGCCAAACGCACTTCTTACATCAAACCGGGATTGGTGATTACCTTCTTTTGGGGCGTTCTTTGGCGACAAACCCATCCTTTTGCGGCTGTAATTGTATTGTTGGGAAGTCCATTGATAGGGTTGAGTTGTGACTGGGTGTATGAAAATGTATTGACTCATATTGCCATTATCCGCGATACGTTTGGAGTGACTTTTGGATTTTTATATCGGGTTTTCAGTATCACCGTAATCGGTTCGATTTTTTTAGTGCTTTTAAGCAAAATCTTCAATCGCACGCATCCGCAAGGCGATAGAGGCGCGGCTTACGAATTGGTTATTCCGTTTGGCGGCATCGGAAAAGTCTTGTTACAAGTTGCGGCAATCCATATTCCTATGATATTTTTGGCTTATAACGGATTGGTTTCGCCCCAAATCGTAGCGATTCCTGCGGCGATATTGACTTTTTTATTATGTTTATGGTATTGGAAAACAACGGATTCGGAAACACCTTTTTACCAATCGGATCTATTCTATGCAGGTTTATTATCAGGTTCGATGGTGTGGATGATGTACTTTTTCGCTTAACGAATCGTTTGAAATAGGATGCTTATGATTTCAAAGATTGGAAGGATGTTTTCAGTTGAAAAACGCAAATTAGAATTCTAAAAAGGATTTTTTGAGTTGCGATTGGTGCTTTTCAACTGAAAAATTCCTTAAATTCCTTGAAATCATAAGCATCCTATTTCAAAAATTTTCCAAAGCAGAAATTGCTGTTGATTCCCCAGTGAACGCTGTAACTATTTAAAAATCAGGTAGTTATGGCTTTTTTTTCATCAAAAAAGAGACAAACATGAGATTAGAATTAAAACTAAAAGAAATCCATCTTCAAAATTTTCGACTTTTCGATGACCTCAAAGTGTCCTTTGATGAACAATTGACTGTTTTTATCAGCGAAAATGGGGCAGGCAAAACGAGCCTTTTGGAAGGAATTGCCAAAACATTGGTGGTTTTTACGCAAACCATGTATCACGGCAGCTTTCATGCGCCCTATCCAGACTTAACGGAAAACGATGTTCAGTATGGCAAAAAAAGTTTAACAGTTTCTAATTCAATATTTTGTACATTAGATAATATTATATATAATCAAGAAGTAAGCAGAGTCAAGCAGTACCTTAAAACAGAGGTTCAATCACAAGCAGGAACACTCAATTTTTTAATTAAAAAAACGAGAGATGCTTTTAATCAAGACAAATTAGAATCTTTACCTGTCGTAGTCTATTATCCAGCAGAACGAGCCAATTTTGGTTACAGTAGTGATGAGAGTAAGAATATTATTTTTAGTATATATGAAAATGCTTTAATTGGTAAACCAATGATTTACAAGCATTTTTTGGAATGGTATGTATGGCAAAGCCAAATGGCTCTTTTCTCAAAAACGCCCAATCATATTTTGCAACAAGTGCAATTTGCTATTCTTTCTATGCTAAATGACGATAGTGAAAAGTTATATGATGATTTATACATTGACCCAAGCCAATATAAAAACCCGCGGTTGATGGTTTCTAAAAATGATAAAAAACTGGAAATCAATCAATTATCATCGGGCGAGAAAAATTTATTTGCGTTAATCAGTGATTTAGCACGTCGTTTATGCTTGGCGAATCCACAAAGTGCAAGCCCCTTGAAAGAAGGTCAAGGCGTTGTTTTGATAGATGAAATTGATGTGCATTTGCATCCGCAATGGCAACGCAAAATTTTAACAAAGTTAAAAACGATTTTTCCAAAGATTCAATGGATTGTTACAAGTCATTCGCCACTTGTTTTGAGTTACGCGCCTGCTGGTAAAGTATTTAAATTGTCTAATGGACAGGTTCAAGAATATAAATATTTTAGAGGCATGCGATTGATGGATATTTTTTATGATTTATACAACATTACTTCGCGTCCGCAACTCATTCAAAATCAAATAGATGCATTATTTGAAAGCGTAGATGCGGAGCATTGGCAAAAAGCCCAAACGCAATTGAACGAATTAAAATTAATTTTGCCAGAGCATGATCCCGCTATCGTCGAGGCGCAAACTTCCTTAAAATTGGCATCATGATTCCGATTCGAAAATATGCAACACCGCGTGGTTTGAAAAATATTAAAAAAACACGCCCTACCATTACGTATGACCAATTTTCATCAGAAGAAGATTGTAAAATGGCTTTTGATGAATTGAGAAACACCTTGATAACAGAACAAGGCAATATTTGTTGTTATTGTCAACAAAAAATAGCGTTCAAAACGGCAAATACGGGAAAACCTTTGATGAAAACAGAACATTTTGTACCCAAAAAGGGAAAAGATAAAGATGAATCTAAACAATTAGATTATAACAATTTGTTAGCAGCGTGCCTTGGCAATCAAGATAGTGGGAATGAAAATCATTGCGATTCCAGTAAATCGGATGCCCGATTACAAGTTTTGCCCAATCCTGCTGAAATACGACAATCTAATTTTGATGGTTTTTTGATTTATAAAGTTCGAGAAAGAGAAGGTTGTGTGGATGTGATTGCAGCGGATCTTGCCAATTTAGAGTTGAAAAAAGATATTGAAGAACGCCTCCATTTGAATGAACAAAATTTAAGACAAAAGCGATTTGCTGTTTGGAATGCCATTTGGCGAAAAGTGAATAAAGGATATAAAATTGATATTCAACAAGTTAAAGATATAATCGAAAAATATGAATGCAATTTAAATGAATCTGGTGAGCGCGATTTTTATGAATTTGCGGGTTTTATTGTTCAATGGTATCGACATCGGTTTAAAGATGAATTGAAAAAATTGTAATAATGAATCAGAAATAAAGGATGCAAGTGTTCGATTTTTTTGCAAAAAAATCTAATACTTGCATCCTTATATTCCTACATTTCCTACATTCCTAATTCAAATATTACAATTTTTCCATTAAAAAGCGCGTCATTTTGGTATAAAGGTGTAAACGCGTCAATCCGCCCCCGATACCATGATTGCGATTGGGATAATAATACGTGTCAAATTGCTTATTCGCTCGCACCAGCGCGTTGACCATTTCGACTGAATTTTGAAAATGCACATTATCATCGCCCATCCCATGCACCAATAAATAATTGCCTTTCAAGCGGTCTGCAAAATAAACGGGCGAATTTTCAGCATAACCTTTCGCATTTTCCTTGTTCGTCTGCATATAACGCTCCGTGTAAATGGAATCATACCATTTCCAATTCGTCACAGGCGCAACCGCAATCGCCGCTTTGAACACATCATTGCCTTTCAAAATACATAAACTTGACATGTATCCACCATAACTCCAACCAAAAATTCCAATACGTGTTTTATCTACAAACGGTTGATTACCAAGCCATTTTGCCGCTTCGATTTGGTCAATCGTTTCATAATGACCCAATTGTAAATACGTTATTTTTTTAAACTGTTCACCGCGTCCACCTGTACCGCGCGGATCCACACAAACGACGATGTAACCTTTTTGCGCCAACATTTGATACCACCAATAATCTTGACCTTTCCAAGCATCCACTACTTGTTGACTGCCGGGGCCACTATATTGCGTCATAAACACAGGATATTGTTTTTGGGGGTCAAAATCTTTTGGTTTCAACATCCAACCATTCAAATCAACGTTTTCAGATGTTTTAAATTGGAAAAATTCAATATTTGCCGCATTATATTCGGTTTGTTTAGCGGCAAGCAATTTATTATCTTCGATATTGCGAACCATTTGCCCATCATTGTTATAAACCGAATACGTTGATGGTCTGTTGATAGCGGATTGCGTTAGCAAATAATAATCATAGGTTGGACTAAAATCCGCCTGATTTGTACCTTTATGTTGCGCAATTGTGCGTTTGATTTTGGAATCAATGCCTACCGCATACACCTGTTTTTCCATCGGATTGGTCGCCGCCGCTTGATAATACACCAAATTCCGCTTTTCATCCACTCCATAAACATTCGCTACATCAAAATTCCCTTGCGTCAATGCTTTCATTTCATTGCCTTTCATATCATGCAAATACAAATGTCTAAACCCATTTTTCTCCGAAACCCAGACAAAACGTTTCCCATCTTTCAAGAAAAACAATTGATTATCAATCATTTCAAGATATGCTTTATTCGTTTCGTGTAATAAAAGCGATGTTTTACCCGACTGAGCATTGACCAATAACAATTGTAAATCGTTTTGATGGCGATTCATTTTAAAAACACAAAGTTGATTATCAGTCGTCCATTGAATGCGCGGCACGTAAATATCGCTGCCCGAATCCGTATCGACTTGTTGTGCTTTGCCCGTTTCAAGGTTGTAAATCCAAACCGTCACCACCGAATTTTTTTCCCCGACTTTTGGATATTTAAACGTTTGATGAATCGGATAAGCTTCATCGTTATAAAGTTGCATCGTAAATTCGCGGACATCGCGCTCGTCAAATCGCAAAAAAGCGATTTGGGAACCATCAGGCGACCATTCAAAAGCGCGGGTAAATTCAAATTCTTCTTCATACACCCAATCGCAAAAGCCATTGATGATGGCATTTGGTTTTCCATCAGTGGTGATAGGAGTAATTTTATTACTTTTTAAATCCTTGACATACAAGTTATTAGCAGCTGTATAAGCAATTTTGGACGCATTGGCATTGAAAGTCGCATTATTTTGTTTCAAATGCGGATCCACTTTCGTAAATGTCTTTTGTTGAACATCCCAAACCCAATTCGAGATGGCAGCAGAACGGCGAAAAATAGCTTCACTTTCTGTTTGAAATAATATTTTTTGCTCATCCGTACTCAATTCAAACCCTTCAAAAGCCAATTGACGGTCTTTCGGATTTGCCAAAACGGTGGTATCAAACAAGGTATTGACCTTTTGCCCCGTCGTTACATCGTGTCTATAAATGTTTTTGCCATCGAAAGTGGTAAAATGCTTGCCGTCTTTCAAAAAGTTGAATCCTGCAACTTGCGCAGGACGGAAAGCCCCTTTTTGCCAAATATCTTCCAATGAAATGTTTTTCTGAGCAGAAAGCGGTTCCATCATAATCGAAAAGATGCCAATAATGGCGAAAGCGTACTTCATTGATTTAAAATGAGTTGTTAATAAATATGGTGCACATTTCATCAAGGTCTATCCAGTACCCACAACATCCAAAATCCCGAAGGGATGATACTCTGGTAGCTACAAAAGGGTCATCCCTTCGGGATTTTGGATGCTGTGGGTAATGGATAGGGTTGCAACTTCCACAACTTGGATGAAACGTGCGCCCAATGGACGCTCAAAGATATAAAAAACCGTTGGTTCATCCAATGAGAACCAACGGTTTTTATATCTAAAAAACGATAAAGTACCGTTTCTTAATGTAGATTTTTTGGATTGTATCACAATCCAAAAAATCCACATTAAGAAATCACAATTAAGCATCTAATTGTCCATAGACAATCCGCGCTTGTAATTTTTTCAATTCTCCCATTTTACCACTTGCCGCCAATTTTGCTTGGGCTGGCCAAGTTTCAGGGTCATGGGAAGCATATTTTTTGCCTGCCGTTTTTAACAATTCAGCTAAAAATTCAACTTTCATCAACGATAATTGGCGATGTGTTAAAATGCCTATATCATTCAATAATTGTTCAATTTTCGGACCAATACCTTCTATAATTTTTAAATCGTCTCCTACAAATTTTTGGTCGCGTTCCCAATGGTCGTACCTATCATTTTCATCTTCATCAGATGTATTTGTAGCAGTATTTGTAATCGTATGATTTTCAATGATTTGTGTTGCAACAGCAGGTGCTTCAACAACTTCATGCATTGTAGTCGTTGTAATGGTTTCACTTGTCAACATCATTGGCATCGGTGCTGCTGCTATTATGTGATGCTCAACAACATGCGTTTCCGCAACAGGCGCAACTTCCGTAACTACTTGATGTTCAACGACTTGCGTTTCCGCAACAGGCTCCACTTCCGCAACCACTTGATGCTCAACGATTTGCATTTCCACAACAGGCGCAACTTCCGCAACTACTTGATGTTCAACGACTTGCGTTTTCGCAACAGGCTCCAATTCCGCAACTACTTGATGCTCAATGACTTGCGTTTCCGCAACAGGCGCAACTTCCGCAACCACTTGATGTTCAACGACTTGTGTTTCCGCAACAGGCGCAACTTCCGCAACCACTTGATGCTCAACGACTTGCGTTTCCGCAACAGGCTCCACTTCCGCAACTACTTGATGCTCAATGACTTGCATTTCCGCAACAGGCGTAACTTCTGCAACGATTTCTGTTTCAAAATCAGGTGCTGCTAATGCTGCGATAACCCGATGTTCCACCACTTCATGTGCAGCTGCTTCTGCGGCATTTATTTTTTCACAATCTTCTGCAATCGCTTGATTTTCAACAATTTGTGCTGCTTCCGCAACAATCAATGCTTCCTTATTTTCAAGCTCCACTTCAATCGCATGTTTTGCTTCAGCTTCATTAATGGCTTCACAGGCTTCTGCAATTGCTTGATTTTCAAGGTCTTGCTCCGTTTCAGCAACAATCAATGCTTCCTTATTTTCAAGTTCGACTTCAATCGCATGTTTTGCTTCAGCTTCTTGAATCGCTTCACAGGTTTCTGCAATCGCTTGATTTTCAGTATGATGAGCTGCTTCCATTTCATTGATAGCACCGCAATCTTCTATAATTGCTTGATTATCAACGATATGTGCTGCTGCTTCCATTTCATTAATTGCACCACAATCTTCGATAATCGCTTGATTATCAACGATATGTGCTGCGGCTTCCATTTCATGAATCGCCCCACAATCTTCGATAATTGCTTGATTATCAATGTTATGCGCTAATTCTGAAACGATTTCAACCGCTTGCTCTGTAACTATCGGCGCACCCAAATCGCGCCATGCTGCTACATGCGTCACGATTTCGAGTGGTTCCGTACCACAATCAAATTGACGATTTACAAAAGAATCACCTTCTGTCGTATCCCAACTGCCGCGTGTCAATTTATATTCAACCCGTCCCAGTGGCGGATGAATTTGAATCCCATAATTGCCATCTGCTTGGCGTGTCAATTGATAACGCTCATCTTTTGCATTCCAATCATTAAAATTACCTGCCATATAAATGGCATCATCCGCAGGCGTGTTAGAAGGCAATGCAACCTCAATCGTCGCATTTCCAACAGGCGTAACCATGATTTCAGGCATCAACGCAGCAGCAGTTACAGGATGCTCAATAACCGCTTCCATCACAGGAACTTCCACAACTGCCTCATTTTCAATGACTTCCACCAATGCAACAGGCGCAATAACGGAATGTTCCATAACGATTTCTTCTACTTCAATGATTTCGGGCATCGGCGCAGCCGCAACAACATGATGTTCCACAACAGCTTCATTTTCAATGATTTCCATCACAGCAACAGGCTCCTGTTCCATTACGATTTCTTCTACTTCAATGATTTCTGGCATTGGCGCAGCCGCAATAACATGATGCTCCACAACTGCCTCATTTTCAATCACTTCGACCAATGCAACAGGTGCGTGTTCCACAACCGCTTCCATCACAGGCATTTCCACAACTGCTTCATTTTCAATGACTTCGACCAACGCAACGGGCATATGTTCCACAACCGCTTCCATCACAGGAGCTTCGATAACTGCCTCATTTTCAATGACTTCGACCAACGCAACAGGCGCGTGTTCCACAATCACTTCCATCACAGGCATTTCCACAACTGCTTCATTTTCAATGACTTCCACCAATGCAACAGGCGCGTGTTCCACAACCGCTTCCATCACAGGCGTTTCCACAACTGCTTCATTTTCAATGACTTCCACCAATGCAACAGGCGCGTGTTCCACAATCACTTCCATCGCAGGCATTTCCACAACTGCTTCATTTTCAATGACTTCCACCAATGCAACAGGCGCGTGTTCCACAATCACTTCCATCACAGGCGTTTCCACAATGGCCTCATTTTCAATGACTTCTACTAATGCAATAGGTGCAATAACCATTTCCTCTAATATTTCTGGCATCGGTGCAGCCGCAACTACATGATGCTCCACAACCGCTTCCATCACAGCTGCTTCTACAACTGCTTCATTTTCAACCACTTCCACCAATGCAACAGGCGCGATAACGGTATGTTCAATAACCGCTTCCGCAACGACTTCATTTTCAATCACTTCTACCAATGCAATAGGCGCGATAAAAGTATGTTCAATAACCGCTTCCGCAATGATTTCGACCACAGGTGTTTCCACAACGACTTCATTTTCAATCACTTCCACCAATGCAACAGGTGCGATAACGGCATGTTCCACAACCGCTTCCGCAATGATTTCGACCGCAGGTGCTTCCGTAACGACTTCATTTTCAATGACTTCTACGAATGCAACAGGCGCGATAACGGCATGTTCCACAACCGCTTCCGCAATCATTTCCTCCACTATTTCGGGCATTGGTGCCGCTGCAACGACATGATGTTCAACCATCATTTCGGCAACAACGTCTTCCTCTAACTCACTTGCAAACGCTTCAGGCATCATCCGCGCTTCTGAAAGGACTTCAACCTCCATTTCAGGCATCGGCGCAGCTGCAACGACAGAGTGTTCAACCACCATTTCCATCACAGGAGCTTCTACAATTGCTTCATTTTCAATGACTTCCACCAATGCAACAGGCGAAACAGGATGCGTTTCGGCTGCTAAATGGTGTTCTACAACAGGCTGCATAGGCTTCGCACAAAGGATTGCTTCATCCTGCTCCTCTTCACCGAATAAACCTGCTTCTGCGGTCGCTTCTGCCGCAATCTCATCTGTTGGCAGGAACCCTTTTACCGTGATTTGATGTGCACTTTCCTCCTGTGCAACCACAGGGGAAGGCGCGAAACCCAACACTTCTACCTGTTTTTCCGTTTCCGTCGGCTCAACCGCATCGGCGGGCGGCGTGACGACGATAACATCATCCTCCTTTTTGTTGGATTTTTCAATTTTGGGTTGAGCTTTGACAAACGCTTTTAATTCGATTTTGGCGTGTTCCATCTGGAACGCCTTCAATCGTTTGAATAACCCTGCACTTTCCAACTCATGGAAAGCAAGGAATTGAGTTTGTTTGTCTGCTTTTTCTTTTTCAGCCTTTTTGAAGGCTTTTTTCGCAGTTTTTTTGTTTTGCGTGGCTGCCTCGAAAGCTTCAATTGCTTGATTGTAAGCCTGTTGCAGGCGGTTAAACTCCGCCGAGTCGGTCGTTTGACGCGCTCCCATAGTTAACGTCCGTCTGTTTAGTTAAAGAAGAATGGTTCGTTTGACTCAGTTTGTGCTGGTTTGAACACTTGTATTATAAAAATTTATATATTTAAATTTTTAAAAAAGAATACTTTGCACTTGTAAGGTGCTTGTTATCTGGTTTAAAAAGAAATATTTAGGGAAAAAAATAGAAATTAGAACCTGTAAGGTTTGAATTAGGATTGATAGGATAAAATTGGATTGGTAGGATGAAATCCTATCGATCCAATTTGAATCCTATCAATCCTAATTCAAACCTTGAAATGATATATTATTCCAACAATTTTTTTAACGCATCACTTACTCGATTTCGTTGTTCTCGACGCAACACCACAGACGGCGGCACAGCCCTTTCCGCACACCCCACTACAGAACAACGTTCACACGTTGTACTCACCTCTCGCCGTGATAAGGCAGGGTCATTTAAAAATTTAATTTTAGTATGCGCCGTCGCATCAATCAAAATGCCAATCGTCACACTCACATTTTTGGCATCACCGACTTTGCGTGCAATCGAAAAACACAAATATTCGTCACTCGTTTTATGATAATGCGATTTTTGAACGCCTACTAAAAAACCACCTTTTTCGGTCTGCACCCCCTTTTTCAAATCCTCCAACAAGGTCAACGACACCCATCGCCGACAATAATGTTCATCCAAACCATTGCCATGCGGTTGATGTTTGCGGTCGAGATGCAACTCTTTGTTGATTTCTATTTTTCCTACTTTCAAATCTTCCACAAAACGGAGGAAAAATATTTTTTTCAAATCAAAAAAACGCGGCAAAACACCTGTCAATCGCTGACACAACAACTCAGGAGATGCTTGATATTTTTCAAGCAAGTGTATCAAAAAAAGCCCGTCCCACTTATCTCGTTTTAAAAATTGTTCCACATCCTTCACAAAACCATCGCGGTGCATCAACAAAGCTGCCGAAAAATAACCTGCTTTATAATGATTCAATGCTTCTTCAAAAGTCTTTACCCTCAATAAGGAACCCGTATTCGACCGTTCACTCAAATGCAACGCATTGAAACCCAATTCTTTACCCAATTGAAAGGCTTTTTGCGCCTCATTCAATTGCCCATTCAACAACAATTTTCGACGCTTTGGCAAATACACAGACCGAATCGCTTGCAAATCAGGATACGGTGCTAATCCGTCCTCAATGACCTCAATTTCATATTTTTTCCCCAATAAACCTGCCAAGTAGGACACAGGCAACGCATGACCTATCGGTACGCGATGCTGTCGCACAAACTGACGCACAGCCTCCTCCAAATCCTCGAAATAATTGTTATGCAATTCGAGGTAAGAACGCAAGGCTGCAAAATAAAAATTTTCTTCGCGCAACGCATAATTGCGCCCCAATTCTACCAGCGTCGATACAAAAGCTCCAACGCGCATCGGCGCGTTCGCAATGATTTCGACCACTTTATTCATCTCAATCCCAAACAAATCTAACGGCAATTCATTCAAAAAGTTGGATTGCAATAAATCTGCTACGGGAGCAAAATTTTTAGGCATCTCTTCCGAAGTCAAGTAGTCAGTCGTCGTTTCCAATGCTGCCGCCAAAAGGGTGATTTTATCCGCTTTCGGATATTTTTTGCCTTTTTCGATTTCATTGAGATACGATACCGCCATGCCCGTATGTTTGGACAACTCAGCAAAGGATAAATTGCGCCCCGTTCGCAACGAACGCATTTTTAACCCGAAAATAATCTTATTGTTTTGCGCCTTGTTGCTCATTTTCGCCCAAAAGTAAATACATTAATTGATGTTTAAAAATTAATTTTGCCACATAATTTTTTCACGGATACGTCTTTCCACAATCTTTTTATCAAAATGATAAATTATTGATTTTTAAATCATTGCTTTAAAATGGTTTGGAAAAAAATAAGGCGATTTTTTTAGCAACACATCATTGAAACTTAAATTTGTTGTAAAGGTTTTATTTTTAAAACTAATATTTGAAAATAATTCATAATACCTTAAATCTTGTATCCAAAAATGTAAAGTGGTGGAAAAAAGTGCGGCAAGTTTGAACTTGCCGCACTTTGGGCTCGAATTTGCGATTGGAATTGAAAAACGGAAGTGGTGGAAAAAAGTGCGGCGAATTTAAACTTGCCCGAATCCATCTTTTTAAAAGAAAGATTATTTTTTTTAAAATAGATGACATTTTAATAGGGAAAAATATTAAGATTATTATATATTTTTCAAAAAAAACATATTTTTTTGAAAATAAATAACACAAGCGGTGTGATCGCTGAATTTGCAATACTGATGCAATCCGTTGTAGAAGCCTTGGTTTTGCGCAATGCAATTTTGGACGATTACGAAAAGGAAATCGTTCGAAATAGGATGTTGATGATTGGAAGGATATTTTCAGCTCGCAAATGAGAACTCAAAACGTCCTTCCAATCCTTCCAATCATCAGCATCCTATTTCAAAAATTTTCCAATTTGATTTATCAAATCTAATGGGGAGATGCCATTTTCTGGAAATGCAACGCCTCGACCAAAGAGACTAAGGAACCTTTTTTACCACACGCTGTATTCACAAAAGTCGTCAAATCATCCGCTCGACGCAATAAATCATTAAAACCGCGTTTGGTCGGAGCAGCAGTAGGGCGATTCGCAGGGTCTTTCACCCAGAAAAAGCCCACAGGATTGGTGTCCACATCCGATGGCTCGTCGTCTCCACCGAGACCTGTCAAAAACGAAGATAGAGGAGCCTGCTGCCCAAAATTAGCAGGACCAACATGTACAAAAGCCGTTTTTGTTTCTCCAGAGTGGCAACTACTGCATGTTCCCAAAGAAAGTTTATGACGCGCTGCATCGCTTGTGATGCCTGTACTATTCCAAAGAGAGGACATTTGCGCATCGATTGCTTGGATGTTCGTAGGTATCGTGTAAGGTTGGTCATTGGCTATCACAGCGGCATTTGCATTGACAAAAGTGTTTAACAAACCAACTTTTGGACCGCCTGTATTGGCTTCATTCTGGGGTTCACGGCTTGGATGGATAATGTTGATGTGGTGAGATACAGCATTGATTTCAAAATCGCGGATAACCCAAGGACCTGCAATAAAATTATTAGTACGCAAGTGATTCAAAGCACTTTTATTCGGGCGGCTTGGATTGGCATTGATTGTCGTAAACACATCTGTAATCGCTTGTAAAGCATTGTTATAAGCTGGACTCCCTAATGCTAAATTTTTAAGATTAAACCATTGTTGTGCATAACTGCTCAAGGCGGCACAAGTGTTCAATGGGATGCCATACTCAAGAATCACGGTCATTTGACCGCCCGCAGTCGCAGAACAGCCTGCATTACTATCCATGAAGCAGAATACAAAACGCCCTTCACCGCCACTTGTCGTACCGCCTGTATAAGCAAAATTGCCGCGCAAGTCCAACCGATTCACAATTGATAACAATCGAAAGGGTATCAATTCTAACTGATTGGTTAACAAGGTTTTCCAATTGAGTCTGTTGGCAGCATTGCGTGGAAGATTACAATTTTTCAACCAAGCATCAATAAATTTTTGTTTGGATGCGGCTCTATCAGCCCCTACATCCCCACTTACAGGATGTGTTTTGGTTCCAAATGCTTCGGTATCCAACCAATTTTGAACAAAATTATCAACGGTAATGCCTGTTACAGGTGTATTTGCCATATTGGTCATCAAGGTTTTGAACGTCCAAACGCCATTCGGATTGCCGCCGAGCGTGCCGCCTTTACATGGATTGTATGTCCGAGTCGGGTCTTGCACCACCTTGATATTTGTTACCATTAAACTATTGGTTTTCAACACAGCAAAATCGGCAGGAGTCAAAGGAGCCGTCGCAATTTCCGTACTCAACATGATAGGCAATTCGGCAGCTTCGCCGCCTTGAACTAAAGCTATGGGTTGTTCTGCTTTCATTTGTGCAGAGGTCTCCGCAGGAGTCGCAGCTTCCACAGAACGCCCTGCAAAACGGGCAATCGCTTGATTGTTGCGCTTTCTTGCGGTAGTGGTGGTGTTAAATTCTGATAAGGTACGGGTCAAGGTTGGTGCATCTTCTTTGAGGGTGGTTGTGAAAATGCCATCATTTGCTTGAACGTCGCCATTTGTGCCATTGTCCGATAAAACGGCTGTGATTTGGTCCGTCAATCGGAGTTTAAAGACCGTCACATTGTTCAAGCGCGGGTCTTTTTTGTCAAATGCGGCGGTCACTAACATATTGTTGCCATTAGCATCGGGTCTTTTTAACAATTTTGCCGTGATTTTTTTAGGTACGGGCAATTGCCCTACTTCGGGTTCTTGCAAGGGACGCTCTTGGGTAGGTGCTACCGAATCGCTTAATTGATTCCACGCGCCTGTGGTAATGCCGCCTACTAAGAGGAATAAACCTAATTTTAAATGCTTCATATT
>JBDLWG010000256.1:0-7408 GCA_039804385.1 Bacteroidota bacterium | reverse complement strand
GGTTATAAAAAATCATTTGCGGATGTTTTGCAAAGTGGCTGGTTCATTCTCGGCAAAAATGTCGAAAAATTTGAACGCGAATTTGCAGATTATCTCGGTTGTCGCTTTTTTATTGGGGTCGCTTCTGGGTTAGACGCGCTTGAAATCCCGTTGAAAGCCTATGATTTTCCTGCTGGTTCGGAAGTGATTGTGCCTTCTAATACCTACATTGCAACTGTCAATGCGGTGCTTAATTCGGGACATATTCCTGTTTTTGTGGAACCCAATATTCATACGTATAACATTGACCCTCAAAAGATTGAGGCAAAAATAACCCCTAACACTCGCGCGATTATGCTCGTCCATTTATATGGGCAATCGTGCGAAATGGACCCGATTTTAAATATTTGTAAAAAATATAATTTAAAATTAATTGAAGATTGTGCGCAATCGCATGGGGCAACTTACAAAGGCAAAATGACGGGTACTTTTGGCGATGCAGGTGCATTTAGTTTTTATCCGACTAAAAATTTGGGTGCTTTGGGCGATGCAGGTGGCATTGCTTTGAATGATGAAACCTTGTATAAAAAATTGAAGGCTTGGCGCAATTATGGTTCCAATGTGAAATATCAAAATGAATATATTGGGGATAATTCGCGGTTGGATGAAATACAAGCCAGTTTTTTGAGTGTCAAATTGCAAAGTTTGGATTCTATTAATCGGCGTAAAAATCAAATTGCCAAATATTATTTGAATCATTTGAAATCAGATTATATTTTGCCTACAACGATTGCCGATAATTTCAATGTGTTTCATATTTTTCCCATTCGGCATCCGCGTCGAAATGAGTTGCGCGATTATTTATTGGCACATGGGATTAAAACAGAAATCCATTATCCTATCGCGCCTTGCGACCAAAAATCCATTCAAAACTGGGCTACTAAAAATGCTATTTCGCTGAATAGCAATGATTTTCAATTAGCCAAAATAATTCATGCAACGGAATTAAGTTTGCCCTGCTCGCCGATTCACGCAGACGATGCTATTGAATACATTGTAAAAATAATGAATCGTTTTTAAGTTGGATTTTGAGGATTATCCATTTATCAATCCCCAAAATCTATACTTTGCGCTGGGTGGTTTTGTATAGGATGGATGTACGGATTTCACGAATTTGCACCGATTGGTACGGATTTTTTTTAAAACAACCCATCCGTACCAATCGGTGTGAATCCGTGAAATCCGTACATCCATCCTCTCGCAAAACCACCCAGCATAAAGTATATAAAAAAATCCCATTACCCGAAGGCAACAGGATTTTATATTTGGGTACATAAACTTACCATAAGGAAATTGGGCGTTGCCGCCGTTGAATCGGCTATGCCGAAAAAGACGTGCCACAACCACAAGTTGACTTTGCATTCGGATTGCTAAACGAAAAACCGCGATTATCCAATCCTTCCACGAAATCAATTTCCATGCCCAGCAAATAAATACCATGCGCTTTTTGCATCAAAACGCGCATGCCGCCAATCGAATACTCATCGTCATTCGATTTTTTCTCGTCAAAACCCAAAATGTAACTGAAACCAGAACAGCCACCGCCTTTCACGCCAATGCGCAAACCATAGTCGGATGGAATCCCCTGCTGTTCCATAATTTGTTTCAATTGTTTCACCGCACCCGAAGTCAATTGTACAGGTGCTGCAACTGTTTTTTCCAAGATGTCTATCATTATTTTTGGAATTTTTTAGGCTACTTTTGAATGATTGTTCAAAATTAAGGCTTTTTTGTCACATTGCAACTGTTTTTTGACGTTATGCCGAATGACGTTGCAAAATTACAATAAAAAAGGCATATCTGGCACACCTTTTTAAGACGATTTTTATACAAAATTGTCACGAACCAGTTGAACTCTAAATGAATCTGAATTGTTTTCAAAAGGAAGCCTGTTAACAATTTTTTTACAAAAGAAGTGAAACATTATTCGCACTGGATTTCAATCTTTTAGAGTACCTTTGCGCTCCTTTTTACGAAAACGGTTCAGGCAGCAACTTTCATATAGTATGATAAAGACCTTTTTATTAGAATTATTAAAAATCTCCATTCCTGCCTTAGTGGTGGGCGGTACAGTTTGGATGATGCTCAAACAATATTTTCAAAGTCAGTATCAATTGCGGCTTTTGGAAAATCACAAACAAAATAGTGAAACAACCTTGCCTTTGCGCTTGCAAGCGTATGAACGGTTGTCGCTTTTGTGTGAACGCATCTCGATTCCGAACCTTGTGGCGCGATTGCGCACCGAAGGCGTGACGGTCAATGACTTACGCACAGCGATGTTGATTGCGATTCGACAAGAATTTGAACATAATATTACACAACAAATCTATGTGAGCGAAAATCTTTGGAGCATTCTCAAAGTGGCGCGGGATAATACTTCCGAAACAGCGCATTTAGTCGCCCAAAAATTAGACCCAAAAGCGGATGTGAACGTCTATATTACAGCATTATTTGAATTTTTGGAATCACAACAAACCGATTCGTTGTTAACAGCGCAGATGGCGATTCGTCAAGAAGCGGCTCAGTTGATGGCTTAATCGTATTCGTTGAATCAGGAATAAAGGAAATTCCTTCATTCCTGATTCAAAAAAGCAGCATTATCCTATAAGTTGAATTTTAATAGCATGAAAAAATATCCTTTTTGTTTGAATTTGTTCAAAGTATGCATCGTTGCGTGCCTGTTATTGCTTGGTTTTAGCTGTAAACCGAAGCATCGTTACTTATCGGATGTCAAAGTTAAGTATTATCAAATGGCAAAAGCGGACTCTTTGCCGCCTGCCGATACGACCTTGGAACGGTTGATTGCAGGCTATCGAGTCAAATTAGATGCTGAAATGAATGAAGTCGTGGGCAAAACGGCTAAAGAATTGCTCCATTTTCAACCTATTTCGCCGCTTGGCATTTGGGCAGCAGAAACGATTCATCGGCAGACGGCTTTGGTTGCGAGTCAAAAAATAGATATTACTTGTTTTGGTCACAATGGTTTACGTATTAAATCTTTGCCTAATGGAAATATTACACGCGGCAAATTATTTGAATTGATGCCTTTTGATAATTTTTTAGTGGTGATGGATGCGGATAGTGCTGCGATTCAACAATTGTTGAATTTGGCAGCTTTTAAAGGTGGTTGGCCCATTGCAGGCGCGACTTATGAGATTCAAAATCAAAAAGCACAACAAATTATCATACAAGGGGAGCCGTTGCAGAGTGGCAAAATTTATAAATTGGCAACCAGTGATTATGTGGCAAATGGTGGTGATAATGCGTTTTTTCTCAAAACCGTCAAACGGAAAGAATTGACGAAATTGATGCGGGACGCGTTCATCGAAGGCGTAATCAGTACCACCAAAGCAGGTCAATTGCTGGATGCAGCAACGGATGAAAGAGTTAAAATCCTAAAAAACTAACCTTTTTATTTTAAAAATATAAAAATACTAAATATGAATCGGCGACATTTTTTAAAACAATTCGGTCAAGGCTCTTTACTGGTTGGTTCAGGTGCATTTCCGATAGATGCCTTATATGCGCATCAAATCGTTGATAAATCATCTATTACACATATAACCATTTTGCATACCAATGATGTTCATAGTCGGATAGACCCTTTTCCGATGGATGGAACGAAAACCCAAGGTTTGGGCGGCGCGGCGCGGCGTGCTTCTTTGATTCAACAAATTCGCAAGCAAAATGCCAATGTATTGTTATTTGACGCAGGGGATATTTTTCAGGGAACGCCCTTTTTTAATTTTTATGGGGGCGAATTGGAAATGAAATTAATGTCGGAAATGGGTTATGATGCGGCAGCGATTGGAAACCACGATTTTGATGCGGGGATGGATGGGTTATTGAAACAATTGCCTCATGCGAAATTTCCGTTATTGAACATTAATTATGATTTTACAAATACCATTTTAAGAAATAAGGTTCAACCGTATAAAATCTTTCAAAAAGAGGGTATTAAAATAGGTGTATTTGGAGTCGGTATTGAGTTGCAAGGATTGGTTGCCGAACAAAATTTTGCAGGCACTCAATATAGAGACCCACTGATTCCTGCTACCCAAACAGCTACTTTTTTGAAAGAAGAAATGAAGTGCGATTATGTCGTTTGTTTATCGCATTTAGGTTATAAATTTAATGATAATAAATCGAAAATTTGTGACATCTATTTAGCCGAAAAATCAAAAAACATTGACCTTATCATTGGCGGACATACGCATACTTTTATGGATAAACCAGACATTCGCAAGAATATCGCAGACGCTCCTGTGGTCATCAATCAAGTCGGTTGGGCGGGGCTTATGTTAGGTAGGCTTGATATTTATTTTGAAAAAAGTCGGGCGGCACAATGCGCCGATTGTAAAAATATTTACATAGGAAAATAGGCATGAACCCTTAAAAATGACTGAATTACAGATTTTACAAAAAGATGTATTTAGTAAAATTGAATATTCAATACAATATTTGCTTTTTTATAAAAATATAGAATATTTAATATTTGTTAAAAACGAATTATTGTTTTAAATGCCTAAAAAAAACAATTTGTAATACTTTTGTAATGAAAAATGTCATCAAAAAGTTTACACAAATTAGGGATTCTCTATCTTGGAAAAGAACCATTTGAAAATCAAATAGTTCGTCAAAAAGGTGGAATAATCCCTAAAAAAGCAAAAAATAGCATCAAAAAAGTGATAAATTAATTGTAAAAAAAAAAATCTGAAAAAGTTTTAAAAAGGATTTTTTTATCACAAATCTTTTATTCAACTTTGTACCCTCCTTCCGAAAAGAGGTCAAAGTCAGTCTATTATAGTGCTTTTTTGGATTTTAAAAACAGCTTTTAAAGGTATTACATCACTCGATAATGTCTGATGACATTCCACGAGAAAGGTTTTGCCGCGAAAAAAAAGCAGGGAGCGATTTTTTTAACTGGGCGTTTATCGCCTCAATTTGAACGAAATGCTAATGGATCATGCGACAATATGGAGCAATTGCCTCCAAACGATTAAAAAACATGTTAATGCACAAAGTTTCAAAACGTGGTTTGAACCTATCAAACCGGTGCGTTTGGAACAAATGGCTCTGACGATTCAGGTGCCAAACAAGTTTTTTTACGAGTGGTTGGATGAACACTACGTCAATTTGTTGCGGGTAGCAGTGCGTCAAGAATTGGGCGAAAAAGGACGCTTAGAGTACCAAATTGTGACATCGAATCCGCGCCCCGAAATGGGTATGAGTGCCTTGATGGGCGTTGCAACGATACCACCTTCTCGAAATGCGGAGGTGTCCAAATCGAACCATAAAGATGGAATGCCGAATATGATTGATGCGGATAGCATTAAAAATCCGTTTGTCATACCGGGGATTCGCCGCGTCAAAGTGGAGTCGCAACTCAATCCGCAGTATTCGATGGATTCTTTTATTGAAGGGGATTGTAATCGGTTGGCGCGTTCTGCGGCACAGGCGATTATTAAAAAACCGGGTACGACTTCTTTTAATCCGTTGTTTATTTTTGGAGATGTGGGTTTGGGCAAAACGCATTTGGCGCAAGCCATTGGAAATGAGGTTTCTACAAAAGATTTAAATAAAAATGTGTTGTATGTTTCTTGCGAAAAATTTACCAATCAAGTCGTTCAAGCGATTAAAAACAATGCGGTCAATGATTTGAGTGCTTTTTATCAAATGATTGATGTTTTAATTGTAGATGATATTCAATTTTTGGCAGGAAAACAAAAAACGCAAGAAATCTTTTTTCATATCTTTAATCAATTGCATCAAACAGGTAAACAATTGGTGTTTACGAGTGACCGTGCGCCGCGTGACCTTGATGGGATGGAAGAAAGACTCATATCAAGGTTCAAATGGGGTTTGTCGGCGGATTTGCAGTCGCCTGATTTGGAAACTCGGATGGCGATTTTGGAAGTTAAAATGACTCAAGAAGGTATCGAATTACCACAAGATGTAACGGAATTTATTTGTTATAACATCAAAAGTAATATTCGAGAATTGGAAGGCGTGTTGATTTCGTTGATTGCGCAATCTTCATTGAATCGGCGCGGGATTGATTTATCGTTGGCGAAAGATGTAATTAAGAGTTTTGTACAAAATATAAATAAGGAAATTACGGTTGAATTTATCACCAATTTGGTAGCTGATTATTTCAAAGTGCCTTTGGAAAAATTGCAAGGTGGTACGCGCAAGCGTAATATCGTGATTGCCAGACAGTTATCCATGTATTTAGCAAAGAATATGACGAATGCTTCTTTGAAAGCGATAGGGGAGACCTTGGGCGGACGCGACCATAGTACGGTCATACACTCCTGTAAAGCCGTACAAGATTTAATGGATACGGATTTGATTTTCAAAGATACGGTAACGGATTTGGAGAAGAAAATTCGGATGAGTTTGAGCAATGCTGGTTAAAAAAATTCTAATTGGACAAAAAAAGAGCATCCTGCAAATCAATTAAAGCATCAAATGCCCTTTTTTTGTCACTTATTCTTAAATTCTTAAAACGAATAACTTAGATTTAATTCATGGGTTGCGCCTACAAACGGACCGAAAGAGGCAAAGGAATAATCAAATCCATACCCAATTTTACAATGATTATCCCAATCGCCTATCACAAAACCTGTTTCTGCATGGATTTTGTTCCAACGAGCTGTTGAACCAACCCCTATCCAAAAATAAGGATTCATTTGATAACGCACATTTAAATCAATATTCATCGGCACCGCAGGCGTATATTTTGCCCAAATGGACGTTTCGATGAAACTTTCTGTATTTAAAAAATGATACCAACCCGTCATCGCGTACGCATGTTGAATGCGTTGCGTATAAAAAGCACCATCTCCTTTGGCAAAACTTAAATCCAACCCCATGATTTGTGGAATGCTGATGCCGCCATAAAAGTAATCGTTGCGCAAATTGCCATGCAAAACGCGTTGATAAAAAAACGCGCCGACACCCAAATCGGGATATAACTGCATTCTATCTTGTGCCGTGCGAATATCATCTGGGTCATGAAGTTTCAATTCAGCCGTTTTGATGCGGTATTGCACCATGCCCGCATTCAACCCAATGCTCCAACCAAAGGTTTCTGGGTCACTCCCAAACAAGACTCCTACACGTCCATAACCGCCTGTAAACCCAGTGGGACCCGTTTGGTCGTTAATAAGGTGTCCACCAGCTATTAATCCAACGCCTGAATGGTCTTTATTAAACCAATCCCCGTAAACCAATTGGGTCGTTGGTGGATTCTGTACATCCACCCATTGACGGCGGTACGACACGCCAAAAGAAACATTATGTTGTTTAGTAAAAAAATCCGAGCTGATAGCAGCAGGATTGATAACACCTGCTAATGCCCGATATT
>JBDLWG010000255.1:0-5177 GCA_039804385.1 Bacteroidota bacterium | reverse complement strand
GTGCGCGTAACAGGTTGATAATCAACCGATTTCAATCCAAAAGAATCTGGATTAAAGTTGGTGTTTTCAGGTACAAATTGCAATTTCTTGCTGTAATCCCGATAGAGCCGCCCTACATGGTCAAATGTGACCAATTCGTGCATATTAAGGGCTGCTTCGGTCTGGCTGACGAACTCAGCGAGTGCCGATTGTGCCTCTTGCGACGAGAGGCTGTACTTGCGTTTGATGAAATCTTGTAATATGCCGTCGTTGATTTGCAAATCGTCATCAAACCGAATCTTGTAAGAGGGTGGTGCCAATTTGCCGCCGTAAGGATCTACGACAGCATCTTGATAATCGCACACAAACGCCCCTAAGCCCGGGATAACAATTGTCTCATGTTCGTACAACAACGTTTGAATTTCTGTAGTAACTTGAATTTCCATGACAAATATATATAAGGGTAATCTCTGGTATGTACTCTCGTTGTCAAAATTACCGTTTTACGGTCAATCGGTTTAAAAAGTTAACATTAAGATAACATTTTTTATAATTCGTTTACAAAAAGCGTACCCGACCGTTCTTTTAAATTCAAATTTAATTAAAATTAATAGACTTCTATGAAAATAGCGTTTCCAATACCACTTCTGATGACGCAAAAATAAACAAAATGTGTAACGATGTATCTATTTCAAATCATTAATCAATAAATTGTTTTGAAATATATGTATTTTTAACATTCGCGTAACAATCTTTATTCTTTTATAAACAAATCATGTAGGATCCATTGGAACGTGGATGACGCGGATTTTGCAGATTTTCAGGGATTTTTCTATTTTTGTGTTGATTTTAAACATCGAAATAAAAAAATCCGTGAAAATCCGCGTCATCCGCGTTCCAATTGCACCTCAATTTTTCAATAAAACCCTTATTAAAATTTTTATAACTATATGAAAATCAATCGTTTAGCGGTATCCATTTTTTTCTTTATGAATGGTTTCCAATACGCCAATTGGGTAGCGCGCCTGCCCGAAGTCCAAAAATGGTATGCTGTTTCTAATACGACTTTAGGCACTATTTTATTAGCTTCCGCGCTTGGCGCAATGACAGCAATGCCTTTTGCGGGTTTTTTAACGTTGCATGTCGGGAGTCGGCGCGTGACGATAGCAACTGCTTTGATATTTGTTTTAGCGATACCGTTCATTCCATTATTGTCCAATTTAGGATGGATATATGCTTTATTTTTTTTATTTGGAGTTGCAGGTGGTTCCGAAGATGTGGCGATGAATGGACAAGCTGTTTACGTAGAACGCATGTATGGAAAACCTATTATGTCCTCTTTTCATGGGGTTTGGAGTGTCGGCACTGCGTCAGGGGCAGGTTTTGGGGCATTATTTGCGAAAGGCGGCGTTTCTTTATTCCATCATTTTTTGGTGGTTTCCATGGTTGCCTTGATTGCAGTCCTATGGGCATCTTTACATTTGGTAAAAGATGATGTGACAAGCACCGAAACCACTCCGAATGTAGATGCAAATTCCACATTCCGATTGCCAACCAAAGCGATTTTGCCTTTGGGCATCATTGCTTTTTGCGCGATGACAGGCGAAGGCGCGATTGGCGATTGGTCAGCGATTTATATGCACAAAATTGTTGGACAAACGGAGGCTTTTTCAGCCTTAGCTTTTGGCGCGTTTACGACTGCTATGACGATTGGACGCTTGACAGGAGACCATTTTACAACCCAATTAGGCATTCGTAAACAATTGATTATCAGTAGTTTATTATCGGTTTTAGGATTGGCATTTGCGTTAGCGTTTGTGCAGGCATGGGTCGTTTTAGTTGGATTATTCATCGTCGGTTTGGGCTTATCGACGATAGTGCCAATCGTGTATTCGGCGGCGGGCAATACCGAAGGCGTAACGCCGAGTGTCGGGATTGCTATGGCAACTACGATTGGTTATAGTGGTTTTTTTGTGGGACCGCCTGTGATTGGCTATTTGGCGGATGCCTATTCTTTGCGCATCGGATTATTATTTGCGTTAGGCTTATTTGCAATCATGTTTCTTTTTGTAACGCAAAAAATTAAATAATAAGCCAACTTTCGCAAAGTCTATTTTTTAAATAAATTGTTTTAAATAAAATCAAAATTAATTTTAATAAAAGGGGAAAATTGAAAATTTTCCCCTTTTATTAAAATTAATTTTGATTTTATTTAAAACAATTTATTTAAAAAATAGACTTTGCGAAAGTTTTTTCAAATTTTTATTATTGAATTTTGTATTTAAAAATAAATCCATCAAATCCAAGTGTAAAATAAGTACAAAAAACCTACTTTTGTGGTTTTTATTCCGAAAACAATTTGAACCGCAAGATGATAAATATTCATTTCCCTGACGGTAAAATCCGTCCTTATCCCAAAGGCACGACTTCCTTAGAGATTGCCAAGAGCATCAGTCGCGGGTTGGGTGAAAAAGTATTGGCTGCAAAAGTCGATGGACTTGTTCAAGACGCGCAACATCCATTGACGGCGGATGCCCACATTCAATTCCTGACTTGGGACGATACGGAAGGCAAAAAGGTTTTTTGGCACTCGTCCGCACATTTGTTCGCGGAGGCTTTGGAAGCCTTGTATCCGGGTACGAAATTCGGTATTGGGCCCGCGATTGAACAAGGTTTTTACTATGATGTTGATACAACAAACGCGAAAGTCCAACTTTCGACCAATGATTTTAAGAAAATCGAAGATAAAATGACGGAATTGGCGCGTCAAAAAAATGCGTATCGCCGCGAATCGGTTTCCAAAGTAGATGCGTTAACTTATTTCAAATCAAAGGGTGATGAATATAAATTAGAATTAATTGATGGTTTGGAAGAGGGTAAAATTACGTTTTACACACAAGGTAAATTCACCGATTTGTGTCGCGGACCGCATTTGCCTTCTACCGAACCGATTAAGGCAATTAAATTGATGAAAGTGGCGGGTGCGTATTGGAAAGGCGATGCAACGCGGCAACAAATGACGCGGATTTATGGCATTACGTTTCCAAAAGCGCAAGAATTGAAAGAGCATTTGGAGCGTTTGGCAGAAGCCTTGAAACGCGACCATCGGAAAATTGGGCAGGAACTCGAATTATTCATGTTTTCAGAGCGCGTTGGTGCAGGTTTGCCGATTTGGTTGCCGAAAGGAACCGCTTTGCGCCAACGATTGGAAGATTTTTTGAAAAAAGAGCAAATCAAACGCGGTTATCAACCCGTGATTACGCCGCACATTGGCAAAAAAGAATTATATGTTACTTCGGGGCATTGGGATAAATATGGCGAAGATTCCTTTCAACCGATAAAAACGCCGCGTATGGATGAGGAATTTATGTTAAAACCCATGAATTGTCCGCATCACTGCGAGATTTTTGGTCATAAACCGCGTTCATACAAAGAATTACCAGTCCGAATTGCAGAATTTGGAACGGTTTATCGGTACGAACAAACAGGCGAATTACATGGTTTGACGCGAGTGCGTTGTTTCACACAAGATGATGCACATCTTTTTTGCACGCCTGACCAAGTGAAACAAGAGTTTTTGGGCGTATTGGATTTGACCATGTATGTCATTAAAAAATTGGGTTTTGACAATTTTACAGCTCAAATCTCCTTGCGTGACCCTGAAAATAAGTCAAAATACATTGGTTCGGATGAAAATTGGGCAAAAGCGGAACAAGCTATCATCGAAGCGACCGCAGAAGTAGGTTTAAAAACAACGACTGCAACAGGCGAAGCAGCGTTTTACGGACCGAAATTGGATTTTATGGTCAAAGATGCGATTGGTCGTTCATGGCAATTGGGTACGATTCAAGTCGATTATAACCTTCCAGAGCGATTTAATTTGCAATATGTCGGCGCAGATGATAAAATGCACCGTCCTGTAATGATTCACCGTGCGCCGTTTGGGTCGATGGAACGGTTTATTGGCGTTTTGACGGAACATTGTGCAGGGAAATTTCCATTATGGCTCGCGCCTGAACAAATAGCGATTTTACCTATATCAGACCGATTTTCGGATTATGCGCAAAGTGTGATGCGCGAATTGGAAGCGCACGATATACGCGGTTTTGTGGATGAACGGAGCGAGACGATTGGGCGCAAAATCCGCGATACAGAGTTAAAACGCATTGCTTTTATGTTGGTTATCGGTGAAAAAGAGGCTGCGGAAGGCAAAATTGCGATTCGCAAGCAAGGCGAAGGCGATAAAGGTGTGATGAGCGTTGCCGAATTTGTCACTTATTTCAAAACTTTATTGTAACACATCGTTCACATAGGAAGACATAGAATACATAGGGGCATTCAAATGAGTGCCCTTATGTGTTCTATGTCTTCCTATGTGAGCGATGTGTTATAAAAAAAGCTCGTAGCTGCATAAAGCAGAACCACGAGCCTCCAAAAACGAATCTTACAATTTTTAACCAAAACTTACATAATCTATTAGAACAAATTATATGCCAAAAAATATATGAAAAGTTTTAATGGTTATATTTTTCTTTTTTAATTACTTAAAAAATTATATTTTCATCATCTGTTTTTTTGCTACCCGATATAACCAAATTCACATATTGTCACAAACGGGACTATGAATCAAAAAGTTACAATTTGGGATTAGATTTTTTTAAATACTTCATTTTTGTTTTAAAGGTGTAACCAATCGTTTCCGCATTTTGCTTGGCTTTATCCGCAACAGCACCTCTGAATAAATCATCCACAGTTTGACAAAAATGTTGAATCCAATGTTCAAAATGCACATCGTGCACGTCCAAGCGGATGTGTTTTTGAAAAACATTGCCTGTCGTCATGGGTTCATCTAACAAAACAAATGCCCAAAAACCAATCATCCTTGGAAAATGGTGTTCAAAATCGATGCCTTCAAAGTGTGGAGCCATGATTTCATCGGTCAATAATTTGCCATAAAAAGTTCTAACTAAATGCTCTATATCAGCACGATTTTTAATATCTGTTTTCATAAACGATTTTAATAATTAGTAAAATGATTAAAAAACAGTTTTAAAACGATATTTGTTGCAATCATGGTAGTCGGGAAATTTATTTCCCGCAATAGTGGGAAATAAATTTCCCGACTACGCGGGTTCTGTAATGATTTTTACCTTTTTGGAGCAGTTAAAAAAAATTTTAAAAAAGATGAGATACTTTTT